>NZ_MEES01000054.1:0-6439 GCF_001724535.1 Paracoccus sp. SCN 68-21
TAAGAATCTAAGAGGCACCGGTGCTCCCAAACTGTCCCGTTGAGCATGTTGCATGGGGCGGAATGTGCTGGGGAAAGGGGAAGTGCAGAGGGCTGCGCTACGCGGCCACGACAGCGCGGGTAACAGCAAGGTGGGGGTCGGGAAGCGGCAAAGGACAAGAACAGGCCTCAGGACGCCCCAAAAGCGCGCTGAGGGGCTATTCGGCGGCAATCAGGGTGGGGACACCTGAGACGTCCACTTCGCGGGTAGCATGCCACGCGTCGTAGGCCCCCTGCATCCTGATCCAGACCAGAGGGGCATTACCGAACAGCTTGGCGAGGCGCACCGCGACCTCGGGGCTGACGGGCTTGCGCTCGGCCAGGACGTCGTGGAGATGCTGGCGCGAGATGCCGAGCATCCGGGCGATCTCGGCCTTGGGCTTGCCGGTAGCGGGGATCACGTCCTCGCGCAGCAATTCGCCCGGATGCGTCGGGCAGCGGTCGGGGTTGCGGCTCATCCTCGCCTCCTCAGTGGTATTGCTCGAAGTCCAGCACATGAGCGTCGCCGTCACGGAACTCGAAGGTAATGCACCACGGGCCGTTCACATGGACCGTGTAGCGGGTCGGTGTGTGGCCTCGCAGCGCGTGGAAGTCGAAGCCAGGCAGATTCATGTCCTCGGGTACCGTGGCAGCGTCGAGGACGTCCAGACGACGCAGGATGCGGCCGTGCATTCGCGCATCGAGTCTTGATTTCCCCGTTTCCCAGAGGGCCTTCAGCTGCTTGTTCGCAAAGGTCTTGATCATAGGTATGTGTAAGCTGATAGCTTACAAGTGTAAACCAAATCAGAACAGACCTAACTGCTGCGGGCGCAGCCAATAGCCCCGCCGTTTCTTTGCCGTCTCCACCTCCAAGAGCGCCTGCGTGGCTTCTTCCTGGGAGGGGAAATGAATGCGGCGCACCTGTCCGGACTGTCCGATCCGCCCCCATTCCCGTTCAAAGGTCCATCCCCCGAAGAGATCGGGAAGAACCATGAGGCTGTGGAAGCGGGCCAGGTTTTTCGTCGGATCGCGCTTTTCAAGATAGCTTTGCATCGTGGTCCGCACATCCATCCGACACTGTTTCCCGGTTTGGATTGTGCCGATTAGTGCCCTTGTAAGCAACACTATCGCAAGCATACTCTTGTCCGGACACTGCGTGTCCGTCCTTCGCGCTTGTGAGGGGGCCGCTGGCCCCCTTCAATCCCCCCGTTCCGGCAGTCGGAAGGGGCCTGTCCCTGAACCCCGACAAGGGCATCGCCCCTGCACCCCAGAATGAGGTCTTTGCCATGAGGATCGAGATCCGCACCACACCAGAGGAAAAGCGGCGCTGGCAGGAGATTGCTGAGAATAAGGGGGTGTCGCTGTCGGAGCTGGTGCGCTCTGCCCTTGGGGGGCAGCGCCTGCGGAAGCGGCGAGAGCCTCCAAGGGTCGATCCCGATCTGCTGCGGGAACTGGCGCGGATGGGGAACAACCTCAACCAGCTGGCCCGCGCCGCGAACCGCCGGCAGCCCGTGCCGGCTGCGGCGTTGCTGGTGCGGCTGATCGAGATTGACCGGGAACTGTCCGCCTTGCGGGCGGCGCATGAGCGGCCCGCCGATGCTGATTAAGTTCACGGGCGGGGGCCGCGGCGGCGGGGCCGAGATTGCGGACTACCTGACCGCCGCGGACCGCGAGGGGCGCGACCATGCACCGCCCGAGGTGGTGCGGGGCGACATGGAGCGGACCCGCGACCTGATCGACAGCATCGACCGCAAGTGGAGCTACACTCACGGCGTTCTGTCCTTCGCCCTGGAGGACGCGCCCACCGAGGTCCAGCAGCAGGAGGCTATGGACGCTTTCGAGCGTCTGGCCTTTGCGGGCATGGACCCGGAACAATACGACATCACGTGGGTGCGCCATCAGCATACCGAGGGCGGGCGGGTAGAACTGCATTTCGTAACGCCCCGGATGGAGTTGACCACCGGCAAGGCGCTGAACGTGGCGCCCCCGGGCTGGGAACGGTCCTATGCGCCGCTCAGGGACGCGCTGAACTGGTCTCAGGGCTGGGCGCGGCCCGACGACCCAGACAGAGCCACAGAGCTTCACAGAGCCCCGGAGAGGGCCGATGAGGGCTTCCGGCTACGGGAAGGCCGGGAAGGCATCCACGCCTATCTCACGGCGCTTGTAGAGGCTGAGAGGGTCACGGATCGCAAGAGCATGGTTCTGGCTTTGCAGGAGGCCGGATTGCAGGTGCCCCGGCAGGGCAAGGATTACCTGACCGTCCACGACCCAGAGAGCGGGGAGAAATTCCGCATGAAGGGCAGGATCTACGAAAAGGAATGGACTCATGACCGAGAGCTTGACCGCGCGGTTGCAACAGCGGCTGTCCAGCCAGACGGCCGAGATCGAGGCATTGACCTCGGCCGAGCTGACGCGGCTCGCGAGCAGCTTGAGGCAACAATCCGAAGCCGCGCTGCGCACCATGCAGAACGATATCCAAGGCACGAGCCTGATGATGGCCGACGAGTTGGAGATCGTGCGCTTGACCGCGCGCTGGTGGTGGGTGGCGCTAATCGTGACATGGCTGGTGATCGCGGGCTTGTCAGTCTGGCACTGGATGAGTCCCGCACCGGACCCGTTTCCGATCTTCAGGACCGGGGGAGAGAGCTACCTGATGCTACCGGACGGAACCGAACCGATGATCTGCCAAGGCGAGCAGCCGTTTCTCTGCCTCAAACTGCCGAATGGGATGTGAGCCATGAACCAACTAACCCCCTTCGAGCGAGCTTTGCTCGCACAGTTCGAGACATTGGTCAGCACCTCCGAGACCTCGCTCGAAGCGTCAGAAGCCACGTCGAAGCAGTTGCAGACCTTGTCCGAGACCGTGCGAAAACGCCTGGACTCGATCGAGCGGAGGCAACGCGAGATCGAGCATTTTCAGACGCAGTTGCTTCAGTCCTTAAGCACTCAAACCAAGCAAACCATGAGCTTGGTGCAGCAGGTGAACGCGTTGCTGGAAGAAGAATGACGCTGGTCGAGGAACGCGAGGCGCACATCCGGGAGCAGGAGCGAGAAGCGCGGCGGGAACGCGACAGCGGCCACGATTACGGATTATAGGCAAGGTCCTGCACCTAATTTCTCTGATGCTCCACCAGCTGCCAAATGTATGCGAAGGTCTGGTAAGGGCGCAAACCAACTGCTCCCGCCCGCCCTACAGCATGCTCTAATCCGAGCGGGTGGACGGGGGCTAGTTGTCAATTTGCTCGGCCTTTCTAATTTCCGCCGGATAGCCTACGGACCTCGTTCACTAACGTAAGTATTTCTCGCGCTTTAACTACGACGCCAAGGTTACTTGGTATGCCAATATTAGCCATTGCACGTGCGTTAGCCGGGGTTGTTTCCGTCACATGGCCATTTGCCTGGTACAACTGCACTGCATAAACTACTCCGAGTAGCTTCACGCGCTCACCAAAGGATGCAGAGTTATCTCTCGCGTCTAATATAACGCCACTATTATAGAGAAATACTGGAGAGCCGCTCGATCCAGGATAGATTGAGCAATCTATTAGAAACTTTGGCTCATTGTTGTAGTCTAATACAGGGGACGATGCTGTTACGCCACTTCTGAATAAGGGAAGATTTCTATGCTCATCCCACAGGCCTTGTGGATACCCCACTACTAAAACATCTTCTACAAATCTAATTCTTCTTTCTACGTCGTCATCAACTAGATCGCCCTCGCGGATGGCGGTAAGGTTAATTGGGGTATTGTTCGCTGCTAATTGGTTTACAATTGGACCAAGGAGAACGGCAGCCAAGTCGATATCTGCGTTTGGATGGTAAACAACAAGATTCTGAAGGTTATTTACAGTGACGTTTTCGGAGTTTTCGGGTCCTGCCTCCCTTAGATCGGTAGCACGAGAAAATGAAAGGTGAGCAACTGAAAAACCCTCAACAACATGACGGTTAGTAACAAGTAGAGGTGTCCATACCTCGCCTTCCCCAATTCTATAAAGAAAGCTCGTTCCAACACTAGAACGATTTCCATCCTCGCAATGGAGACGTACGGTAGATCTAGCAAGAGCGTCGGAAACTGGCATCTACTGGTAAACTCCGTTAATATGTTGCTTATGTGATGTATTTCACAAGTCGTATTGTTAAGTATTAGTTATCTGTTTCGTCAAGTAGTTTGGCAAGGAGGCTGACAAAAGCAATAAATTCTAAGGCTCGCTCGGGGCGATCTTCTACAAAAGAGTGGGCGCGTGGGTTACGTAGCCCTGCAACCGCGCCTTTAAAAAGCATGAGAAAACCTATTTGTTCGTTGCGGTCAGACTCGTCTGCTAATGAATTAAATGCCACCTTCGGGCTCTTTCCGCCGAAAGCAGCCTCCATTAAGCGGGAGCCATCTTCTTCGAGGCTAGTTCGCAAGCGAACAAGGTTGTTCAAAGCTTTTACTGCACTTTCGACTGCGTTTGCATAATGACCATCTCTATATAATTGAGATGCTGCGCGGTTAATGTCTCGATGTAGGTCTAGTCCATTAAACGCTCTTACGGCCTTGGCATCCTGATCTTCAGGCTCTTCTTCAAGACTTTCTTTAAGCAGCTCTATCCGAGCGCTCAAGCGGCTGATTGCGTTGCTAACCTTGCCTCGGACTTGGTCCATGTTTGCTCTAATAGAAAGGTCTTGGCCAAGCACAAAAGCAATGAACTGTGGGCGTAAGCTTCCAATTTTGAGAGAGACATACTCGTAGCTATTTTGGCCGTATATTTCAGCTAAGGTGGCGTTCACTTTTTGCGCAAGTGCATCAAGTTCATTTCCGTCATTGGCGGCCGCAACAGCATTAAAGTCTAGTGCAGTAAGTTCGGCAATGCGCTTATTTAGACGCGATATTGCCGCACGCTTCTGAGCATTAGAAAGATCAACTGATTTATCATAGGTTATTGTGGCAGGCTTCTTTACCATGGCGGACCTACTGTTTTATCGCGCAGAGACTTTTTTATAATTTACAATGTTAGTTCGTGTTATCTTCCGAGAAGGCGCTGGAGAAGAGTACGTGGTTCTTTTAGCCGCTTATCTTCCAAAAACGCCTGCTGCCGCTCAGCCAAGGCGCGCCAATGGTCGGCATTGGTTTCGGCCTTCGCCAGCATCTCGCGCAGAAGTTCGATCTCACGTTTTAAGGCGAGATCAGTCGGTTCTGTCTGGTTCTTACTGATGGTCGGTTGCGGTTCCGGAGACCGGTCAGGCAACCGGTCCTGAGATTGAAACGGAAATGCCCGGTGCAGCTCCGCCGGGTCTATGGCGTAACGGCCTCGATCATCCTTGGGCGCGCTCATGCGCCCACTGCGAATGGCATCGAGCAGGGTCGACTTAGAGCGACTGCAAATCTTAGCCGCTTGATTCAGCGTTAGCGCCACGAGTGGTTTCCTTAGGCGGTCGGATCCGGTCGGTCTTGGTTCTGAGGTCCGGTCCTGGTCTGGTCGGCTGCTACTCGGGCGCCTGTTCCGTTTTCCCGCCGTCGATTACGTCAAGTTTGTAGCGTTCGACGGCTTGCGCATGGTTATGCACGTTGCCCCGGAAAGCTCCTTCAGGCGTTACGGTGATGATCTTGACCCGCCCACGCTTTACACGCCGGATTGCCCCCACCTGCTCCAGAAGGTCCAGAGCGCGGGCCATGTCTCCCTTATCGGTCCGCATGACTTCACACAGGTCAGCGGCAGTCTTGGTGCATTCATAGGACTGCCAACCAAGATTGCGGGTGATCTGCCAGAGCACCGCCTGCGCGTGGAAGGCCTGCGCCGGAGTTTTTGCCGCCGAGAACACGCGTTCTGTCACGGCGTCCTGATACTGGAATGCAATGGACACGTTGCCCCCTCCGAAGAAGTCGAACTCAAGCTGATTGCTGGCGGAGAGTTCCTTGGCCGCCAGAGCGGCTTCCCGCGCCATAGCAGCCCGCTCGGGGCTGCTTTCCCGCAAGGCCTGCTGATCTAGCAGGAGTGCCGCCTGGTCGTAGGCGCCGCGCTTGTGCAGGGCGCGGGCCGTCAGATCGACAGGAGGGTTCGGGTTAGTGCGCTGACGCTGTTCTGCAGCCCCGACAATGACGCTGATGGACTGCACGGGCGCGCCGGTCCGACGCTGCGCCAGCTGAGTGACCTTCGCCGCTTCAATGTCTTCCGCAGACACCCCCATGCGCCGCAGTTCGTGAAGTGAAATCCTGCCCATCCCTCGCCTCGATAGTTGGCCACCAGCCAACCTTAGTTGGCCACCAGCCAACTGTCAATTTTTGAATTTGCCAGCAGAGCAAGGCCAAAACGGCCAAAATGCACCAGCGTATCCATATATCCTAAGAATCTAAGAGGCACCGGTGCTCCCAAACTGTCCCGTTGAGCATGTTGCATGGGGCGGAATGTGCTGGGGAAAGGGGAAGTGCAGAGGGCTGCGCT
>NZ_MEES01000055.1:0-13076 GCF_001724535.1 Paracoccus sp. SCN 68-21
GAACGCGGCCAGTCGGGGGGGGGCACCCTGCTGGACCGGGTGCAGGTCGCGCGCGGATACGAGGCCGCGTTCGGTGCCGCCCTGGGCGACGATCTGCGGGCGGGGGTGACGGGCGACGGGTCGGGCTGGCACGCGCTGCCCGGTTGGGACGCGCCGCAGCCTTTGCCTCAGGGCGTGCAGCCCCTGGCCCCGCATGTGGCGGGCCCCGATCTGCTAGGGCGGCGGCTGTCCCAGACCGGGCTGGTGCTGGACGCGGCGCAGGGGGTGGCGATGCAGGCCGCGCTGGCGCCCGGTCAGCGGCTGGTGACCCCTGCGGGCGATCTGTTCCGGTGGGACGGGATGCGGGTGATGGCGGGGCAGGCGACCTCGGCCGCGGCGCTGCATCTGCAGAAGGTCAACGAGCTGGCCCAGATCGCCGCGCAATCCGACGAGGCCCGCGCCCGCGCGGACAATGCGCGCGACGTGCATGAGGAGGCCCGCGCCGCCCTGTCCGATGCAGCGGCCCTTGAGAAATCCGCCCGCGATGCGCGCCGCGAGGCAGAGCGCCTGCTGTCGGATGCCGCCCGCGCCGCAACGCGGGCCGAATCGGATCTGGCCATGGCCGCCAGCCGCGCCGATGGGGCGGGCGCCGAACTGGCGCGCCACTGCGCAGATGCCGGTGACGCGCGCCTTCGTCTGGTCGATGCCGAACAGCAGCTGGCGGCCCTGCCGGACCGGGGCGATGCGGCGGCGGCGGTCGAACATGCCCGCACCGGGGTGGAGGCCGCGCGCATCGCCACCATGAGCCGCCGCGCCGCCCTGGACGAACTGAAGCGCGAGGCCAATGCCCGCCTGAAACGCCTGCAGGAGATCGCGCGCGAAGATTCCGGCTGGCGGCTGCGGCTGTCTCAGGCGGGCACGCGCGCGGCAGAGCTGGCCGAGGCTCAGGACCAGCCCGCCATCCTGGCCGACCGCCGCGACGCCCTGACTGCCCGCGAGGTCCAGCTGACCGCCCGCCTGACCGCCGCCCGCGACGCGCTGCACACAGCCGAGGAGGCCGCCCGCAGCGCCGCCCTGGCCGAGCGCGAGGCCGAGCGTCTGGCCTCTGAGGCCCGCGAGGCCCGCGCCGCCCGCGAGGCGCGCACCGAGGCCGCCCGCGAGGCCGAGGTCATGGCCCGCGCCCGCATCCATGAGGAGACCGACCAGACCCCCGACCAGCTGCGCACAGCCTTGGGCCAGATCGACGACAGCGCCCCCGCCGACGCGCTGGAGGCGCAGATCGCCCGCCTGCGCCAGGCCCGCGACGCGCTGGGCGCCGTCAACCTGCGTGCCGACGAGGACAAGCGCGCACTGGAGGAGGAGCGCGACACCCTGGCCGCGGAAAAGATCGACCTGGAGGCGGCGATCGCGAAGCTCCGCGCCGGTATCGGCAGCCTGAACCGCGAGGGGCGCGAGCGCCTGCTGGCCGCGTTCGAGACGGTGAACGCTAATTTCGCGACACTGTTCACCACGCTGTTCGGGGGTGGAGAGGCGCGGCTGACGCTGGTCGAATCCGACGACCCGCTGGATGCGGGGCTGGAGATTCTGTGCCAGCCGCCGGGCAAGCGGCTGTCGACGCTGTCGCTGCTGTCGGGGGGCGAACAGACGCTGACCGCGATGGCGCTGATCTTTGCGGTGTTCCTGGCCAATCCCGCGCCCATCTGCGTGCTGGACGAGGTCGACGCGCCGCTGGACGACGCCAATGTCAGCCGCTTCTGCGACCTGCTGGACGAGATGACGCGCCGCACCGACACGCGGTTCCTGATCATCACCCACCATGCGGTGACGATGGGTCGGATGGACCGGCTGTTCGGAGTCACCATGGTCGAGCAGGGCGTCAGCCAGCTGGTCAGCGTGGACCTGAAACGCGCCGAGGCTCTGGTCGCCTGACGCGGCCCGCGCTAGGGTCGCCCCGAACCACGAGCGAGGACCCCATGAGCATCGAGCAAACCCTGGCCGACAAGGGCATCACCCTTCCCGCAGCCCCCATGCCCGCCGCGAATTACGTGCCCTTTGTGCAGACCGGCAACCTTGTCTTCATCTCGGGGCAGATCAGCGCCGATGAGAACGGGCTGATCACCGGCAAGCTGGGCGACGGCACCTCGGTCGAGGAGGGCGTGGCCGCCGCGCGCCGCTGCGGGCTGGCGCTGATCGCGCAGCTGAAGGCGGCCGTGGGCGACCTGGACCGCGTGACGCGGGTGGTCAAGCTGACCGGGTTCGTGAACTCCACCCCCGATTTCACCGACCAGCCCAAGGTCATCAACGGTTGTTCCGACCTGATGGTCGAGGTGTTCCAGGATGCCGGCCGGCATTCCCGCGCCGCCGTCTCGGCCCCGTCGCTGCCCTTTGGCGTCGCGGTCGAGATCGAAGCGATCTTCGAGGTCCGCTGATGCTGGACCCCCGCTTTCTGACGGTGCCCATCACCCATCGCGGCCTGCACGAGGCGGGGGTTCCGGAAAACAGCCTGGCCGCCGCCCGCGCCGCGATCGAGGCCGGATACGGCATCGAATGCGACATCCAGCCCGGCCCCGACGGTGTGCCGATGGTCTTTCACGACTATCAGCTGACCCGGCTGACCGGGGCGCAGGGGTTCATGGCCGCGACCGATTCGGCGACGCTGGCGGGCCTGCGCCTGATGGGCACGGATGAGCCGGTGCCGACGCTGGCGCAGTTCCTGGAGCTGGTCGCGGGGCAGGTGCCCCTGCTGATCGAGATCAAGGACCAGGACGGCGCCTGCGGCCCGAATGTCGGCACACTGCCCGCGCGTGTGGCCGAGGCGCTGGCAGGTTATGATGGACCGGTCGCGGTCATGTCCTTCAACCCGCACATGATCGCCGCCTTTCACGAGGCCGCGCCCGATGTGCCGGTCGGCCTGACCACCTGCGCCTTTCCCGAGGCCGACTGGACCCGCGTGGCCCCGGCCCGGCGCGAGGATCTGGCGCAGATCCGCGATTTCGACGCGGTGGGTGCCTGCTTCATCTCGCATGACAAGGGCGATCTGGACAATCCTCGCGTCGACGCGCTGCGCGCGCAGGGGGTGGCCGTCCTGTGCTGGACCATCCGCAGCGCGGAGGAGGAGGCGCAGGCCCGCCGCGTCGCGCAGAACGTGACCTTCGAGGGCTATCGCCCGGTGCAGTGATGCCGGAAAATGCGGCGGGGCACCCCATTCGGTGCCCCGCGACACAGGCGGCCCCTGACAAGGCGCTGCGGACCGCCTATCTTGCGGGCATGAGCGACATGCTGACCCTGACGACCCATCCCTCCATCGCCGCCATCGACCCGCATGTCTGGGACGGGCTGGGCGACGGCAATCCGTTTACCTCGCACCGCTTTCTGCTGGCGTTGGAACAGTCGCGATCGGTAGGCACGGGCAGCGGCTGGCAGCCCCTGCACCTGACGGTCGAACGCGACGGCGCCATCGTGGGCGCGGCGCCGCTCTATGCGAAATCGCACAGCCAGGGCGAATATATCTTCGACCACAATTGGGCGCAGGCTTACGTTCGGGCGGGCGGGCGCTATTACCCGAAACTGCAATGCGCGGTGCCTTTTACTCCCGCGACCGGCGCGCGGTTGCTGGCGCGCGACGACATGGCGCGGGCGGCGCTGCTGGACGGGATGATGCAGGTCGCCGGACGGCTGGACGTGTCGGGCACGCATGTGACCTTCTGCACCGAGGCCGAGGCCGCCCTGGGCGCGGCGGCGGGGTTCCTGCCGCGCATCACCCAGCAGTATCATTGGCTGAACCGCGGCTATGCCAGCTATGACGATTTCCTGGGGGCGCTGTCCTCGCGCAAGCGCAAGGACCTGAGGAAGGAACGCGCGCGGGCGCAGGGGTTCGGCGGCACCATCCGCCATCTGAGCGGCGACGATCTGAGGCCGCATCACTGGGACGCGTTCTGGGAATTCTATCAGGATACCGGCGCGCGCAAATGGGGACAGCCCTATCTGACGCGGGCGTTCTTTGACCGCATCCACGAGACGATGCGCGACGACATCCTGCTGGTTCTGGCCGAGGCGGACGGGATGCCCATCGCGGGGGCGCTGAATTTCCTGGGTCCCGACGCGATCTATGGCCGCTATTGGGGCTGCGCCGAGGACCACGCCTTTCTGCATTTCGAGCTGTGCTATCACCAGGCCATCGACCATGCGATCGCCCATGGACTGGCGCGGGTCGAGGCGGGGGCGCAGGGCGATCACAAGCTGGCCCGCGGATATGAGCCGGTGCCGATCCATTCGCTGCACTGGGTGCGCGATCCGGGCTTTCTGCGCGCGCTGGAGGGCTATCTGCGCCATGAGCGCGACGCGATGGGCGCCGAGATCGAGGCGCTGGCCGAGTTCACGCCCTTTCGCAAGGGTGACCTGTCGCCGTGACCGGGCGTTTTGCGTCCCGCGAAGGGCCGGGGGGCCAGCCCCCCGGACCCCCCGGTGTCGCGCGGTGGATCAGACCTTTTCCAGCAGGGCCTCTCCGGCGCTGACGGTGCAGTTGCCGGGGCTGTCCTCGACGTCGATGGCCTTGATCTCGCCATCCTCGATCAGGGCGGCAAAGCGCTTGCAGCGGCCGAAGAAGCCGACCGGGGGCGCGGTGAAGTCCAGGCCGAGGGCCTTGGTCATGCTGCCATCGGCATCGGCCAGGACCTCGATCCCTGCCTCGGTCGCGCCGGTCTGGTCGGCCCAGGCCTTGACCACGAACGGGTCGTTCACGGTGATGCAGACGATGCGCAGCACGCCCTTGGCGCGGAACGCGTCGGCATGGCGCACGAAGCTGGGCATATGCGCGTTGGTGCAGGTGCCCGTGAAGGCGCCCGGCAGGCCGAACAGGGCGATCTTGCCCTTCATCAGTTCGGCGGTGTCGACGGCCTCGGGGCCGGCCTCGCCCACACGCAGCAATTGGCCCCTGGGCAGTCTGTCTCCGGCGGTGATGGTCATGGAACGCTCCTGAATTGCAACGGATTCGCGGCGACTATAGGGTGCGGCCGACGGACAGGCCAGCAGGGGACGCGGGATGCGCATCGTGATCGTGGGTGGGGGGCAGGCGGCGGCCTCGATGGCGGCGCGGCTGCGGGCCAAGGGGCATGAGGGGCCGCTGACCGTGATCGGCAATGAACCCGCGGCCCCCTATCAGCGGCCCCCCCTCTCCAAGGCCTATCTGCTGGGGCAGATGGGGCTGGACCGCCTGACGCTGCGCGCGCCCGACTGGTGGGGCGATCAGGGCATCGGGCTGCACCTGTCGGAGACCGCGCTGTCGATCGACGCGGCCGGGCGGGTGCTGACGACCGAGCGGGGGACCTATGCCTATGACGCGCTGGCGCTGACGACGGGGGCGGTGCCGCGCCGCCTGCCCGCGGCGATGGGCGGCGATCTGCCGGGCACGCATGTGATCCGCACGCTGGCGGACGTCGACGCGCTGGCCCCGCAGATGCGCGAGGGGCGGCGGCTGGTGGTGATCGGCGGCGGCTATATCGGGCTGGAGGCGGCGGCGGTCGCCCGCAAGCTGGGGCTGGCGGTCACGTTGATCGAGGCCGCGCCGCGCATCCTGGGCCGGGTGGCGGCGGCAGAGACGGCGAATCTGATCCGCGCCCTGCATCAGGCGCATGGCGTCACCATCCTGGAGGGCGCGGCCATCAGCCGCATCACCGGAGAGGCGCAGGCGGATGGCGTGGCGCTGACCGATGGGCGGCAGATCCCGGCGGATCTGGTGATCATGGGCATCGGGGTGCTGCCCGACACGGCGCTGGCCGCGACGGCGGGCCTGACGCTGGACAACGGCATCGCCACGGACAGCCGCGGGCGGACCTCCGACCCGGCGATCTGGGCCGCGGGCGATTGCGCCAGCGTGCCGTGGCAGGGCGGCAGGCTGCGGCTGGAGAGCGTGGGCGGGGCCATCGACATGGCGGAATGCGCGGCCGACGACATGCTGGGGCAGGGCCGCGATTATGCGCCCAAGGCGTGGTTCTGGTCCGATCAGTTCGACGCGAAACTGCAGATCGCGGGGCTGAATGCGGGCCATGATCAGGTCGTGACGCGGGCGGGGCAGGGCGATCACACGGCCTCGGTCTGGTATTACCGGCGGGGCGCGCTGATTGCCGTGGATGCGCTGAACGACGCCCGCGCCTACATGATCGGCAAGCGGCTGATCGAGGGCGGCCTCAGCCCCGATCCGGCAGCCATCCCCACGGTGGCGGATCTCAGGGTGCTGCTGTCGTGAGCGGGTCCGGCCCGCTGATTGGCCCAGGGGGGTGCGGGGGGCAGGATGCCCCCCGCCGCCACCGCGGGACGCAATCATGAGGATCGTCGGCGGCACGCTGCGCGGCCTGAAGCTGGCCGAACTGGGCCAGGGCGATCCGGCTGCCCATCTGCGCCCGACGACCGACCGGGTGCGGGAGTCGATCTTCAACCTGCTGATCAACGGCAGCCACGGCAATCCGCTGCCCGGGGCGCGGGTGCTGGATCTGTTCGCGGGGACGGGGGCCCTGGGGCTGGAGGCCCTGTCACGGGGGGCGGCGCATGCGACATTCGTCGATGACGGGGCGCGGGCACAGGCGCTGATCCGGCAGAATGTGGACAAGGCGCGGCTGCAGGGCGCCACGGATCTGCTACGCCGGGATGCCACCCGGTTGGGGGAGTGCCGGGGCGGCGGCTATCAGGTGGTGTTCCTGGACCCGCCCTATGCGCAGGGCCGCGGAGAACGCGCGCTGGCCTCTGCGCTGGACGGAGGGTGGCTGGCGCCCGGTGCGACCGTGATCTGGGAAGAATCGCGTCCTCCGCTGCTGCCTGCGGCGCTGAGCCTGCTGGATCGGCGCGTCTATGGCGATACGGTGGTGACCCTTGCGCGGCTGGCCATGCCCGGCTGAGGCGGGCGGCGCGCGTCCAGCCAGTTGGGTCGCGGGCCGTGGGGGCGCCTGACGGCGCGGGGCCGCTTCGGTGGCGCCGGGCCTGCCTTCGGCGGCCCGGCGCGGTGGAGCCTGCCGCCGATGGCTGGTCAGGCCGGGCGGGCAATGCTGGCCGCGGCCGCCTCCAGCGCGCCGGTGCCGTGCGGGATGTCCAGGGCGGTCATGCCGGCCTCGATCGCGCCAAGCGTGCCCAGGAGGACGCCCGCGTTGCAATGGCCCATATGCGCGATGCGCAGTGCGCCGGTCGGGTCTGGCGCGCCCAGGCCCACCCCGAGCGTCACGCAGCATTCCCGCACCGTCCAGGCCCGCAGCGCATCCGCCCCCGGCAGCGTCACCGCCGTGACCGACAGCGCGCGTGCGGCCGGGTCCGCCACCGACAGCCGCGCGCCCCCGCCGACCAGGCATCAACCGCGGCCCAGGTCGCGCGGGCCAGGCGGGCGTGGCGCGACCAGACGGCCTCCAGCCCCTCCTCCTCCAGGATCATCGTCAGCGCCTCGGACAGGGCGAAGATCTGCTGGACGGGCGGCGTGCCGCCCCAGAACCGCCACAGCGCATCCGCCCCCGCCCGCAGGTGCCAGTCCCACCAGGGCGAGGTCAGCGCCGTCCGCCCCCGCGCGGCCGCCCGGTCCGAGAACCACACGAAGACCGTGCCCGGCGGGCACATCATCCCCTTTTGGCTGGCGGCGATCAGCACGTCGACGCCCCAATCGTCCATCCGCATCGGCGCGCAGCCAAGCGACGCGATGGCATCCACCACCAACAGCGCCGGGTGCCCCTCCATCGCCGCGCGGATCGCGGGAATGTCGGCCATGGTCGCGCTGGCCGTGTCGGTCTGGCAGACCATCACCGCGCGGATACGCCCCTCGGGGTCGCGGGACAGGCGCTCGGCCAGGCGGGCGGGGTCGGGGGGCAGGGCGCCGAAATCCAGCCGCTCGACCGTGATGCCCATGCCCTCGGTCATCTCGGCCCAGGAGCGTCCGAAATGCCCGTTGGTCACGACCAGCGCCAGATCGCCGGGCGCGAAGATGTTGGCGGATGCGGCCTCCCACCCGGCATGGCCGTTGCCGATATAGGGTGCCAAATGGGCCCGCGTGCCTGCCAGCCGCTTCAGCTGGGCCATCAGATGCAGGTTCACCTGCGCCAAATCGGCTCCGTAGATGTCGGGAGAGGCGCGATGCGCCGCGTTCAGCACGCGCGCGGGCACCGGCGAGGGGCCGGGAATCGCAATCAGGTCGGGGCCAGGGGTCATCGCAAATCATCCTTCACAACGTGCAAGATCGGTAGGGCCACACCCTGTCCGCGTCAACAGGGGGCGGCCTTGTGGCACGGGGCCGGAACGGGGTATGGCTGGGCCCTGACCAGGAAGGGGCGCGCGCGCCCGCCACCGAAAGGCCCGACGACACCGTGGACCCGCGCCAAGACAGCCCCGCCCGCCTGATCGCCGCCGCCACGCGCGGGGGCACGGTCCCGCCCGGCCCCGACGCCGCCCGCGTGCCCGGCCTGCTGCGGCGGCTGTGGGACGATTATCTGCACCCGCACAAGGGCAAGATGGGCCTGGCGTTCTTTCTGATGACGCTGGAGGGGTCGACCCTGGCGCTGATCAGCTGGATGCTGAAGCCGCTGTTCGATCTGGTCTTTATCGGCCGGCAGGAGGGCGCGATCTGGTGGGTCGGCGGCGCCATTTTTGGCATTTTCGTGCTGCGCGCGGTGACGCTGGTGTCCAGCCGCGCGCTGCTGACGCGGATCTCTCTGTCGGTGTCGACGGCCATGCAAACGCAGCTGCTGGCGCATATCCTGACGCTGGACAGCCGGTTCTTTCGCGACAATTCGCCCGGCGCCATGATCGAGCGCATCCAGGGCGACACGATCGCCGTGCAGGGGGTCTGGGCTACGCTGATCACCGGGGCCACCCGCGACGCGATCAGCCTGGCGATGCTTTTCGGCGTGGCCATGACCATCGACCCGGTCTGGACCCTGGGCGCGCTGGTGGGGGCGCCGATCCTGATCATGCCGGCGGCGCTGGTCCAGCGCTATATCCGCCGCAAGATGCGCCAGAACCGCGCCAATGCCAGCCTGCGCGCCACCCGCCTGGACGAAGTGCTGCACGGCATCGCCTCGATCCGCCTGAACCGGGCCGAGGCGGACCAGACCGCGCGTTTCGCAAGCATCGTCGGCCGCATCCGCGATGCCGAGACCAAGGTTGCGGCCACCTCCAGCGTGATCCCGGCGCTGACCGACATTGTCACCGGCATCGGCTTCGTCGCCGTGCTGGCCCTGGGTGGCAACGAGGTGATGGAGGGCAACCGCAGCGTCGGCGATTTCATGGCGTTCTTTACCGCGCTGGCGCTGGCCTTTCAGCCGATGCGGCGGTTGGGCGGGCTGGCGGGCATCTGGCAGACCGCCGCCGCCAGCCTGGAGCGGATCTATCAGGTGTTCGACACCCGGCCCACCATCGTGTCCGGTCCCCGCCAGACCCCGCCAGACACCACGCGGATCGCGCTGGACGACGTCTGGCTGTCCTATGACGGGCAGGTGGTGCTGCACGGGCTGTCCTTCACCGCCGAGGCGGGGCAGACCACCGCGCTGGTCGGTCCGTCGGGGGCGGGAAAATCCACGGTGTTCAATCTGCTGACCCGCATGGTCGACCCGGACCGGGGGCAGGTCACCCTGGGCGGCGCGTCGGTCGCGGACTATGACCTGGGGGTGCTGCGCGATCAGTTCTCGACCGTGGCGCAGGAATCGGCGCTGTTCGACGAAAGCCTGCGCGACAATATCCTGATGGGCCGGCCTTCGGCATCCGATGCCGATCTGACGGCGGCGTTGGATGCGGCCAATGTCAGCAACTTCCTGGACGATCAGCGCACGCTGGACAGCCCCGTGGGCCCGCGCGGATCGGCCCTGTCGGGCGGTCAGCGCCAGCGCGTGGCCATCGCCCGCGCGCTGCTGCGCGATGCGCCCGTGCTGCTGCTGGACGAGGCGACCAGCGCGCTGGACAGCGCCAGCGAGCGGTTGGTCCAGGACGCGCTGGACCGGCTGTCGGCGGGGCGCACCACCCTGGTCATCGCGCATCGGCTGTCGACCATCCGCAATGCCGACAAGATCGTCGTGATGGAGGCGGGCAGGGTTGTCGAACAGGGCAGCCATGACCAGTTGATGGCGGGGGGCGGTGCCTATGCCCGCCTTGTCGCGCTGCAATTCGGAGACCATGAATGACCCGCCAGATCATCCGCCTGACCGGCGAGGACCGCGTGCCTTTTCTGCAGGGGCTGGTGACGAATGACGTGACCCGCGCCCCCTGCTGGGCGGCGATCCTGACCCCGCAGGGCAAGTATCTGGCCGATTTCCTGGTCATCCCCGACGGCGACGCGCTGCTGATCGACGTGGATGCGCGGCTGGCGGACGACCTGATCCGCCGCCTGTCCATGTACAAGCTGCGCAGCAAGGTCGCGCTGGAGGCGGTGGACATGCCCGTGGCCCGCGGCACCGGTCCCGCGCCCGAAGGCGCCGTGGCCGATCCGCGCCACCCGGCGCTTGGCTGGCGGCATTACGGGGTGGCGGGCGATGACGGCACCGATTGGGATGCCATCCGGGTGGCCCATTGCATCCCCGAGACGCTGGTCGAGCTGATCCCGAACGACACCTATATCCTGGAGGCCGGGTTCGAGCGTCTGCACGGCGTGGATTTCCGCAAGGGCTGCTATGTCGGCCAGGAGGTCACCGCGCGGATGAAGCACAAGACCGAACTGCGCAAGGGCCTGACCACGCTGCGCATCGACGGCGCGGCGCCCATCGGCACCCCCATCACCGCCGAGGGGCGCGAGGTCGGCACGGTCTTCACCCAATCGGGCGGGCAGGCCATCGCCCATGTCCGCCACGACCGCGTGGCCCCCGACATGCAGGCCGGCGAGGCGCGGCTGTCCCCGCTGTGACCGACCCCGCGCCGGGGCCGCGCAAGATCATCCATATCGACATGGATGCCTTCTTCGCCTCGGTCGAACAGCGCGATTTCCCGGAACTGCGCGGCAAGCCGGTGGCGGTGGGCGGATCGGCCGCCCGCGGCGTGGTCGCCGCCGCCAGCTATGAGGCGCGGGTCTTCGGGGTGCGCAGCGCGATGCCCTCGGTCACGGCGGCACGGCTGTGCCCGGACCTGATCTTCGTGCGCCACCGGTTTGACGTGTACAAGCAGGTCAGCGGCCAGATCCGCGAGATCTTTCTGGACTATACCCCGCTGGTCGAGCCGCTGTCCCTGGACGAGGCCTATCTGGACGTGACCGATCACCTGGAGGGCCGCACCGCGACCAAGATCGCGGCTCAGATCCGCGCCCGCATCCGCGAGGCGACGGGCCTGACCGCCAGCGCCGGCGTCAGCTACAACAAGTTTCTGGCCAAGCTGGCGTCCGATCAGAACAAGCCCGATGGGCTGTGCGTGATCACCCCCGAGCAGGGGCCGGGCTTCGTGTTGAACCTGCCGGTGGGCAAGTTCCATGGTGTCGGACCCGCGACAGTGGCCAAGATGCAGGCCATGGGCATCGCCACCGGGGCCGACCTGCACGCGCAGGACCTGGATTTCCTGTTGCGCCGTTTCGGCAAGGCCGGGCGCTATTACTGGAACATCGCACGGGGAATCGACCACCGCCGCGTCAGCCCCGACCGCATCCGCAAGTCCGTGGGGGCCGAGAACACCTATTCCACGGACATCATGACGCTGGACGGCGCGCTGGAGGCGCTGGAGCCGCTGGCGACGAAGGTTTGGGCCGCCGTCGCGCGCCACGCCCTGCGCGGGCGCACCGTGACGCTCAAGGTCAAGTTCAGCGATTTCCAGCAGATCACCCGGGCGCGCAGCCTGGGGCACGCGGTTGCGTCACAGGATGAGCTGCTGACCATCGCCCGCGATCTGGCGGCGGGGGTGCTGCCCGATCCGCGCGGCGCGCGGCTGCTGGGCGTGACCCTGTCGGGGTTCGAGACCCCCGATGACGGCCCCGCCCAGCTGTCGCTGTTCGATTAGCGCCAGCGCACCCACCGGCCCGGACCCTGCGCTGCCAGGATCAGCAGGCCCCCGGCCACCGCCCAGTTCTTGACCACGATGGTGACCTGCCAGGGGTCGGCGCGCAGCTGCCAGTGAAACCAGCTGGTGGCGATGCAATAGACCGCCAGGATCAGCGCCCAGGCCCGCACGCGCGGCCCCAGGATCAGGCACAGCCCGGCGACCAGGTTGAACGCCGCCACCGGCCAGACCAGCGCGCCGGGCAGGCCCAGCCCCTCGATCATGGCGATGACCTGAGCGGGATCGCGGAGCTTCTGCACCGCGCCGCCGATGAACAGCACCGCGATCAGCAGGCGGCCCGTCAGGTTCAGGGCGGGGTTCATGCGCGGGTCGCGAACCAGTCCTCGGGCACCCAGGCAAAGGCGTCGCCGCGCGATTCCACATGGCCGATGCCGGGGAACGGCAGATGCGTGCCCGCCACGGCGATCCGGTCGGCGGTGACCATCTGCAGCAGGTTGCGCCGCGTCGTGGCCGCCTGAGCGCCATCGATGTCAAAGGCGATGCCCGCATCGGGGTGGCGGAACTGCAGCGCGGCCAGCGCTGCGGCATCGCCCAGGATCACCATCTGCGCATCGCCGTCCGACAGGCGCAGGCCGCTGTGTCCCGGCGTGTGGCCGGGCAGGCCCATCACCGTCACGCCGCCGCCCAGATCGGCATCGTCCGCAAAGGTCTGGACCCGGTTGCCATAGGCGTCGCGCACGCCCTGGGCCAGCGCGAAGATGGGCTGGAAATCGGGGGGGGCTGCGGCGGCGGTATCCTCATCGGTCCAGAAGGCCAGCTCGTCCTGGTGGACATGCAGGCTGGCATTGGCAAAGACCGCGCCCGCATCGCCGATCAGCCCGCCCGCATGGTCGGGATGCAGATGCGTCATCACGACCCGCCCGATCTGGTCGGGCGCGACGCCGATCGCCTCCAGCGAGGCGGCCAGATGCCCGGTGGTCGGGCCAAAGGCCGAGCCGCCGCCCGCATCGACCAGGGTCAGCTCGTCGCCCTGGCGGATCAGATGCACGCTGACTGGCACGCGGATGGGCTGGGCGGGGTCCAGATAGGCGGCGCGCAGCGCGGATTGATAGGCCGCGTTGTCCAGGTTGACGATCAGGTCCTGCGCGAAATCGAAATGCCCG
>NZ_MEES01000056.1:0-5740 GCF_001724535.1 Paracoccus sp. SCN 68-21
ATCCCCCGACAGATCCTGTCAGAGGCAAGGTTCCACATGGGTCAGTTCTCAGTGACAATTCCGACTGCTGCCGGGTCAGTTCTTAGTGACAGCCAACAGGGTTAGGCCCCCTCGCGACGGAAGGGGCTGGCAAGCCAGCACGATCTACGGTTGGGCGGCACGGGGTAGTGGCATTCTTCGCAACACCCTCTACGCCGGGCGACTGACGTGGAACAAGTCGAAGATGCTGAAGGATCCAGCGACGGGCAAGCGCGTGTCTCGGAAAAATCCGACCGAGGAACACGAAACCTATGCCGTCCCCGACCTGCAGATTGTCGACCACGCACTTTGGGAATTTGTCCAAGCCAAGATCAAACCCAAATACGATTCCCCTGAAGATGTCGGGCGTCAGCGTCGCCCAGTGCGGCCGCTGTCAGGGCTCTTGAGATGCGGTGGATGCGGTGGCGGAATGTCGACGCGCGGTAAGGACCGGAGTGGCCGCGTAAGGGTATGTTGCACGCGTCATCATCAAAGCAGGACATGCCCAAATACCAAAACTTGGTATCTCGACGTCATCGAAGAGAAGGTTCTGGGCCTGCTTAGAAAAGAGCTGGACCGTCCCGAACTGCTCCAACACTACATCGACGAATACAATAAGACACGGCTGGACCTTCAATCGGAGAGCATCAAGCGGCGCGCTGGTCTGAGCAGGGCGATCAAGAATGCCGATGAGGAGATCGGCCGTCTCATCAACTTCATCAGCAAAGGCATTGGTGATCAGGAACGCTTGGCCGAAACCTACGCTTCGAAGTGCTCAGAGCTTCAAGCCTTAAGGGACGAACTTGCGAATGAACCGCCTGAAGTCAACCTCGTTGCACTCCACTCCCGGGCCGTTGATGGCTACAGGAAGGACTTGCAGCAGCTTATTCCCATCATGGGTTCAAATGCTACCGGTGAAACGAACGAATATGCTGTCATCCTGCGTCGGCTGATCGATACAGTCACTGTTTCAGAAAACGCAAACGGTCAAATGGAGATTTCGATCGCCGGTCACCTCAGGGCCCTCGTAGATGCCCCGGAACTGATGCCGGAAATTTCGGGGGGACCAATGGTAGCGGAGGAGGGACTCGAACCCCCGACACGCGGATTATGATTCCGCTGCTCTAACCAACTGAGCTACTCCGCCACAGAGTAGCGGCGATCTAAAAGAATGCCGCGGGGGCGTCAAGTGGTTTCGACGGGTTTTTCCGCCCGACCCGGAGGCGTCTCGCGCGGGGCGGGGGGTGCGGGGGGCGGCAGGCCCCCCGCCGTCGCGGGACGCAATCAGGCGCGCGCCTTGACCACGCGCAAGAGCGGCATCACGTCCGACATGTCGGGGCCATGCGCCTGGCCCGTCACGGCCTTGCGCAGCGGCATGAACAGGCCCTTGCCCTTGCGGCCGGTGGCTTCCTTGACCGCGGCCGTCCATTCGCCCCAGGTCGCGTCGGTGAAAGGCCCCTCGGGCAGCAGGGTCATGGCCTGGGCGATGAAATCGGCATCCTCGGGGTCGATCTGCGGCTCGGCGCCCTCGTTGAAGATGCGCCACCAATCGGCCAGGTCGTCCAGCCGGGTGATGTTCTGGGACGCAACGCGCCAGAACCGCTCGGCCTGATCGTCGGGCACGCCCAGGGCCGCGATCCGCTCGGCGACGGCCGCAAAGGGCAGCGCCTGGTTGCGCTCGCGGGTCAGTGGCCACAGGTCCTCGGCATCGAACTTGGTCGGCGACGCGCCGAACTGGCTCAGATCAAAGGCCTGCGCCAGCTCCTCCAGCGAGGCCAGCTCCACCGGAACCCCCGACCCCAGCCGCGCCATCAGACCCAGCAGCGCCTCGGGCGCCACGCCCGCCTCGCGCAGGTCCTTGAGCGACAGGGCGCCGATGCGCTTGGACAGCTCCTCGCCCTTGGCGCCGGTCAGCAGGCTGTGATGCGCGAAACGCGGGGGCGTGCCGCCGATGGCCTGGATGATCTGGATCTGGGTCGCAGTGTTCGTCACGTGGTCCGAGCCGCGCACGATATCCGTAACGCCCATGTCGGTGTCGTCCACCGAGCTGGCGAATGTGTACAGCACCTGCCCGTCGGCGCGGATCAGCACCGGGTCGCTGACCGAGGCCGCGTCGATCGAGATGTCGCCCAGGATGCCGTCGGTCCATTCGATCCGCTCCTGCTCCAGCAGGAACCGCCAATATCCCTCGCGCCCCTCGGCGCGCAGGCGGTCGCGGTCGGCCTCGGACAGCGACAGGCCAGTGCGGTCATAGACCGGCGGCTTGCCCATGTTCAGCAGCTTCTTGCGCTTGAGGTCCATCTCGACCGGGGTCTCGAACACCTCATACAGGCGGCCCGACACCTTGAGCGCCTCGGCCTCGGCGCGGTACCGGTCCATGCGCAGCGACTGACGCTCGACCCGGTCCCAGTGCAGGCCCAGCCACTCCAGATCGCGCTGGATGCCGTCGACATATTCCTGCTTGCTGCGCTCCTGGTCGGTGTCGTCCAGGCGCAGGATGAAGGTGCCGCCGGTCTTGCGGGCGATCAGATAGTTGAACAGCGCGGTGCGCAGGTTGCCCACATGGATGTGGCCGGTGGGCGATGGCGCGAAACGGGTGATGGTCATGGGGCGTCTCCTGTTGCTGTTGCTCTTTCACAGACGGGCATTTTTGTCCATATCGGGGGGACCATGCAGGAGGCGCTGGAATGAGTGACTGGAACGGCCGCACGGCCCCCGACGCAGCCGAGATCGAGGCGATGGCCCGGCACGCTATGACCACCCTGCCCCCCGAATTCCGCGAAGCTGCCGCCCAGGTCGCCATCCGCGTCGCCGAATTCGCCCCCGACGACGTTCTGGACGAACTGCAGATCGACGATCCGTTCGACCTGACCGGCATCTATGACGGCATCCCCGTGACCGAGAAGTCGATCAGCGACCAGCCGGCCGGCCCGGACATCATCTGGCTGTACCGCCGCCCGATCATGGACGAATGGGCCTCGCGCGGGGATGTGCCCTTGGGCGATCTGGTGGTCCATATCGTCACGCACGAGATGGCGCATCATTTCGGCTGGTCCGACGACGACATCGCCACCATCGACCAGTGGTGGGAATGAGATGAGCGGACAGGCTCCGATCCTGACGGTCACGCTGAACCCGGCGCTGGACCTGTCCACCGCCGCCGACAGCGTGATGCCCGACCTCAAGCTGCGCTGCGACAAGCCGGTGGTCGATCCCGGCGGCGGCGGCATCAATGTCAGCCGGGCGATCAAGATCGTCGGCGGCAAGTCCACCGCCATGGTGGCCCTGGGCGGCGCGACCGGACAGCGCATGGCCGAGATGCTCAAGGCATCCGGCCTGGACATCCTGCGCCTGACCGCCCCCGGAGAGACCCGCCAGTCGCTGGCCGTCACCGACCGCGCGACGGGGGTCCAGTACCGCTTTGTCATGCCCGGCCCCGAATGGCACATGACCCAGGTCGCCGGCACCATCGCCGCCATCGCCGAGGCCGCCCTGGCCGGGGGCTGGGTGGTGGTGTCGGGGTCGAACCCGCCGGGCATCGCGCCGGGGTTCGAACAGATGCTGACCGTGCGCCTCAAGGATGGGCGGGCGCGGCTGCTGGTCGACACGTCGGGCGATGCGCTGCGCGCGCTGGCGGGGTCGTCGATCCCGGTGGATGTGCTGCGCATGGACAGTCACGAGGCCGAGGGCCTGGCCGGACGCCCCCTGCCCACCCGCGCCGACAGTGCGGAATTCGCGGCGGGGCTGGTGCGCAACGGGGCCGCCCGATCGGTGATCGTGGCGCGCGGCGCAGACGGATCGGTCATCGCCGGACCCGATGGCGCTTGGCACGCCGCCGCGGCCCCCGTCCAGGTGGTCAGCGCGGTGGGCGCGGGCGACAGCTTTGTCGCGGGCTTCGTGCTGGCCATGGCGCGCGACTGGCCCGCCCCCGAGGCGCTGGCCCTGGGTGCCGCCGCAGCCTCCGCCGCCGTGATGACCCCCGCAACCGAGCGGTGCCACGCCGAGGACGTGCGCCATTTCTACTCGCAGCGCGTCGTCACCCGGCTGTAACGACAAAGGCCGCCCCGAAGGACGGCCCTGTTCCGGCGATGCGCAGGGTTTCAGGCGGCTTCGGCCTCTTCGGCCTCGGCGGCCATGCGGCGCTCGCTCTCCTCGCGCGACAGCGCGACCGAGGTGCGCACGCCCTTGGAGACGAATTCCATCAGGCCTTTCACGACACGCTCATTGGGGTCGATCCCGGCGCAGGACAGCACCTCGCGGCCATCGCGCGACCGCGCCCACCGGGCGATCTGTTCGGGACCGTTGCCATATTTCTTGTCATCGGCGATGGCGTCATCCAGTGCCGCCAGAACCACCGCCGCAAACAGCTTGCGGGCCCGCTGGCCCTGTTCGAAATTGAAAGCCGAGCCGTCAACAAAATCGCGCATCTTGTTTCGTCCATCTCTTGGGGCCCGGCTTGGGGAACAGGGCCCTTGCGGGGGAAACTTGACGTTCCCCCTGTTTCTTGAATCCGTTTCTCTGACGGTGCCAGCGGGCTTAGCCCTGATCGACGCCGATTCGGTATCCCCTCAGCCGCATGCCTGCCATGTCCATACTGCATGCCGCGCAATTTGCGGCAAAAATCGTGACCGCCTTGCACCGCTGACGCTGCGGCGTGCCTTGTGCCGCCTTGACAACGCCGCAGATCCGTTCTGGTTGCCTGTGACTGCAGGCCTCGATATAGGGGGCCGATATTGTCGTTCAACAGCTGGCCCCGGCCGGACGGCCCGAAATTTCCGCAAACGCACGAGACCCATCCCATGCCCAAGATCAACGGCAACGAAATCCGCCCCGGCAACATCCTGGAACATGACGGCGGCCTGTGGGGCGCCGTCAAGGTCAGCCACGTCAAGCCCGGCAAGGGCGGCGCCTTCGCCCAGGTCGAGCTGAAGAACCTGCGCGACGGCCGCAAGCTGAACGAGCGTTTCCGCAGCGAGGACAAGGTCGAGCGCGTCCGCCTGGACCAGAAGGACCAGCAGTTCCTGTACGAGACCGACGGCAAGCTGGTGTTCATGGACAGCGAAACGTTCGAGCAGACCGAGCTGGACGCCGACCTGCTGGGCGACCGCCGCCCCTTCCTGCAGGACGGCATGACCGCCACCATCGAATATTACGGCGAGGAGGCGCTGTCGGTCTCGATCCCGCAAAAGGTCACCTGCACCGTCGCCGAGACCGAGCCGGTCGTGAAGGGCCAGACCGCCGCCAACAGCTACAAGCCGGCGATCCTGGATAATGGCGTGCGCATCATGATCCCGCCCTTCGTGGGCGAGGGCGAGGCGATCATCGTCAACACCGAGATGTTCGAATACAGCGAACGCGCCTGATCGCTGCCGCCTGACGCATGCGCGCCCCGCAGCCCCGCTGCGGGGTGCTTTGCATTCTCACCTTTGCGTGAGGATGCGCGGGACCCGTGGTGCAGGCCGTGCCTGTGCGGGAAGATTCGGTCAAAGCCCGACCGCCCCCGAAGGAGATGCCCGTGACCACCCTGTCCCGCCGCCACCTGATGCTGACCGCCACCGGCGCCGCCCTGGCCCTGCCCTTTCTGGGCCGCAGCCTGGCTTTTGCCCAGGAACCCGCCCCGACCGCCTTCCTGCCCACGGTCCACACCCGCGCCCTGGGGGGCATGACGGTCACCACCATCGCCGACGGGCATTTCGATTTCGCGCAGGACCTGATCGTCAAC
>NZ_MEES01000057.1:0-9937 GCF_001724535.1 Paracoccus sp. SCN 68-21
CCCCGTCAGGCGGCATTCATCGCTCGGCTTCAAGAGCCCCATCGCCTTCGAGCGAAAGGCCCGGGAACTGAGCTAAACGCTCTCCACCAAAGCCGGGCAGGTCCAGTGTACAGGAACTGCTGGTCGATCAGCCGCATGAGGGCGTGGTTTATCTGGGTCTCGCCCGTCGGCGTGTAATAGAACGACGAGCGCGAGATCGACAGCAGGCGGCACTGCGCGCCCACCGACAGGGCAGGATGGTCGCGTTCGATCATCTTCCGCCTCACTTCCCGGTCCAGGGCTTGAGCTTTCGTGACAAAAAATCGTTGGCGATGGCCAGTTCCCCAATCTTCGCGTGCAAGGACCGGACCGTCTCCTCATCGACCTCGGCAGCCTGCATTCTGCCGCCGCGCTCGAAGATGTCAGACGCCCCCTCGGGCAGCGCCTTCATCCATTGATGGATCATCGTCGGATTCACGCCGTATTCGGCGGCCAGTTCCGACACCGTGCGCTCGCCCTTCACGGCTTTCAGCGCAACACGGGCCTTGAATCCCGCGTCATGGTTCCTGCGTTTCCTCATATCCTGATCTCCCCGTTCTTGGAGACCAGCAGACGTCAGATCGTAGCTTCCCTCACTGTCCGATTTTCGGGGGGTAGCTCAACCGGCCGCGCAGGCCGCCATCATGATACAGGTCAGATGTGCCCATCTCATTGGCCTGCTCGATGCGGTTCGGTGACAGTCCTGACCACGGCATCATCGGAACCGCGTCCGATGGGGACCTTGAAGGCCTGCGGTCAGGCAGGCAACGGTGATGCGTTTGGCCGATCAGGCTGCATGCAGGCCCTTGATCTCGGAAGATTGTGGCGTCAATCGCTATCCGGTGCAGGTTACGCCGTTTGCAGCGGCGCTTGTCGTATGTCACGGGATTCCTGCGCAACGTCCGGCCTGGGGTGCGGGCTTTTATCAACTTGTAGTTAAACGATTTTCTTAGTCAGTCAGTCAGTCAGTCAGTCAGTCAGTCAGTCAGTCAGTCAGTCAGTATCATAGCCTCGGTTCGCCAGAAACCAATCGGCCTGCGGCAGGCTGTCCAGAAGCGCCGCTGCGCCGGCATGGTCGCTGACCTGTCCTGCCGACATGAAGAAACAGATAGGTCTTCCTTTCGCATCGGTGACGGCGTGCAGCTTGGCGATCCGTTCTCGGGCGAAACTGCCCCCCCGGATAGCGTCTTTTTCCCTCGGACCCTTTCGTTCGACCAATCTGACGCTCGCCCCCCTTTTGGCCCGCAGGCTGCAGGCCGTGCGATGCGCCTTCAGGCGGGACGCATGGATCATGATCGCCTAGCGCTCGATGCTCTCGGCCGCCAGGCCGACCATGATCCGGGCGAAGACCCCGCGTTCGTGGCCGCACTCGGACCACAGGCCCTTGCCGCTCACCTCCAGCGCTTTCAACGGTTGCAGATGGTTTTGGCCGGGCCGTATTCCCCGTTCGGGCATTCTCTCGAACCGGTGGCGTTCATGCCCTCACCATCGCACCATCGTGATTGAAAAAGATAATGCCGCTCAGCACCCGCAGATCGTCAATCCGTGGACGGCCATGACCCTTGGGGAAGCAGAGGCGAAGGGGCGCCATCTGCGCTTCCGTCAGCCAGACCAGGTTGCCCATCAATCAGATCCCCTCGCGGCGGCATGAATCACGAAAGGAGCATGATATCAATGGGTCTGGAGCATAGGCGCGCTGCACAAGAGCCGGGCACGGCCAGATCAGCGAGCATCTCAGTCTTGCGCGGGTCGCGCCTTTGCCAGCCCGTTCCCTTACCATTGCCAGAAACGCCGCAATTTCGGCTGACGGGTTTCGCCTGCCTGGATAATTCAGGCTGAAGCCCGGGCGGGGTGGGGTCCAATCCTCCAGCAGGCGCAGTAGCCGCCCGGTGGCGATGTCCTCGGTCACGTCCTGATTGATGAAGGAGACGATCCCCGCGCCGTCCAGAACGGCGGTGCGAGCGTTGGCGGCCACATCGAGGGACAGACGGCCCTGGGCCTCGATCTGCAGCACCGCTCCGGCCTGCTCGAAGGACCAGCGTACCGGGGCGCCGTTCGGCAGGCGTCCGGGGACGTGCCATGAGCCGCGATCCAGTTCGGCGACGCGACCATGGCAAAGCGCTGCGGCGGGCCCAGAGGCAGCGCGATCATGTCGCGCGGCACCAGGTCGGTGGGGCGCAGCCCCAGATCGAAACCCTCGGCGACGATGTCGACCAGCCGCCCCTCGGTGACCAGATCCACCCGCATGTCAGGGAAGCTGCGCAAAAAAGCTATGACCATTGGCGCGATCCCCCTTCCCGCCTGGACAGGGGCGTTGAGGCGCATCAGCCCCGCGGGCGTCACGCGCTGCGCGTGGTGCGGTTGAACAGGCGCACGCCAAGCGTGGCCTCCAGCCGCGCGACGGTATGCGACTGCGCAGTCGTCGACAGGCCCAGATCCAGCGCCGCCGCGCGGAACGAGCCGCGACGCGCGACGGCCAGTTCGGGCTCCGGCCCCTTCAGCCCGCTGTCCATTGTCCCGATCCTGTCATCTTCAGATGCCTGATTATCCGCTTGCCGGCCCAGCCTTATGTTGGCTGTCATCAGAACCGGACGGACCGGTCCCACGCATCTCCAAGCCCCGATCCAGACGTATTTTGCCGCCCGCGCGCCGCAGGATGGCGACGCATTCACCCCCAGTGCCGTGGTCCATGACGAAGGCCAGGCCCATCGCGGCCCGCAGGCGATCCGCGACGGGTGGTTTGCGGCCAAGGCCTGTCCAGGGAGGTCGCGGCCAAAGGGCGTGCGCGACGTCCGCGTGGCCCCGGCTGGATCGAGACCGGGGCCTCGCGGCCCTCGGTCGGACGCAAGGCCGCCGAGGCGGGCACGGATATCGACGGGGGCCGGCGGAACGTCATGGACAGCCTGGGCGGCATCCCCATGGGCCGTCCGTCACAGCCGGCCGATGTCGCCAGCCTGATCGCCTTTCTGGCGTCGGATCGTGCCGCCACCATCACCGGCACCGAGCATGTCATCGACGGGGGGACGGTGCCGACGGCGTAGCGAACAGGGGTGTACTGCTGCCAGCCAATGCGGCAGCCCCTTCAGGGCGGCGCACCCGGTGTGATTTGCCGCCGCCTGTCCAAATCCGGCTAGGACTGACTTCGGCGGCGTGCCCATGGCGCTGTTGCCCGTGCCGCTGCGGTCGGGGTGCGCATATTCGATCAGATCCCACCGATTTCCCCACGGGTCCGTCCAGACGACGACACGCCTGTAAGCTTCGTCGCGGGGAAGCGTCTCGAAAGCCACGCCCGCGTCCTGAAGCCGCTGGTAGTCCCGTGCGAAATCCTCGGTCTCAAGGAACAGCCAGACGCGGCCGCCGCCTTGCTGTCCGATCGCGTCGGATTGGCGGTCCTGGGCCGCGCGGGCCAGCAACAGCTCGGTCTGCGCGCCCGGTGGCGCGATCCGCACCCACCGCTTGCCGCCGCCGAGATCGGTATCCTCCCGACACTCGAAACCGATGCGGCGAAAGAAATCCAGTGCCGTGTCGTAATCGGGGACCAGCAGTGAAACATGGGCGATGCGGGCGGGCATGAGGTCGCTCAGGACAAGGGGATCAGGGCCCGATCCCGAGGCACGGCCTTGGCGGAGGCAAGGCGTTATGCGGTGTTGTGGCTGGTGGCCAAGGTCGGCAGAACCCAGCCGGGGCGGCAGGTCCGCCGGCCTGCTCCAAGCGGCCAATGTGTCTTCGCGATATGGCGCTTTGCCTAGGACTCCCAAGGGTGCGCAGCGGCATTGATGAACCATGACCGGGACACCGCTTGCACATCATGCAGAACTGCCGTCTCATGGGGCAAATGGATGGAGGACGGCATGACCCATAGCCCGCTGTATCGGACACGTATCCTGCTGAGCCTGGGCGGGATCTTCTTGGCCCTGCCAGTGGCCCTGCAGGCGCAGGACTATCCGCATGCGGAGGAACCCATCGGCACGATCGAGGATGTCTATGACGGCCGCCTGACGCCCGATCTGGCCGTCAGCACCTTTCGCAACATCGACCGCCTGTTCCCGACCCGGACCATCCCGGCCAGCGACACGCCCCGCGACCTGCCGGAGGCCCCCGTCGATCTGCCGGGGATGGTCAGCTATCAGGTCGATAACGCGACCTATGACCTCTATGATTTCCTGTCGCTGGACAATGTCACCGGGATGATCGTGCTCAAGGACGGCGCGGTCGTCTATGAGACCTATCAGCGCGGCAACACGGCCGACACGCGCTGGATGTCGATGTCGGTGGCCAAATCCATCACCTCCACCCTGGTGGGCGCCGCGATCGTCGATGGCCATATCGGCGGCCTGGACGATCTGGTCACCGACCATGTCCCGGCCCTGGAGGGCAGCGCCTATGACGGGGTCAGCATCCGCGACATCCTGCTGATGGCCTCGGGCGTGGAGTGGAACGAGACCTATACCGACCCCCAGTCCGACCGCCGCGACCTGCTGCGCGCGCAGATCGAACAGCGCCCCGGTGCCGCGATGGACGTGATGGCCGCATTGCCCCGCGCCCACGCCCCCGGCACCCATCACACCTATTCCACCGGAGAGACGCAGGTTCTGGGCGAGGTCGTCCATGGCGCCGTCGGCATGCCGCTGTCGGATTATCTGGCGGAAAAGATCTGGCAGCCCTATGGGATGGAGGCCGACGCCAACTGGTGGCTGGACAGCCCCGATGGGGTCGAGATCGGCGGCAGCGGCCTGTCGGCCACCCTGCGCGATTTCGCCCGCTTCGGGCAGTTCTTCCTGGAGGGGGGGGTGATCGACGGCAACGCCATCCTGCCCGACGGCTGGACGGAGACCGCCGGTCTGCCGCAGGAACTGACGGGCGGCGAGACGATCGATTATGGCTATATGTGGTGGCCCGGCTGGACCGAGCCGTCCATCGCCGACGGTGCCTTTGCCGCGATCGGGATCCAGGGGCAGAACATCTATATCAACCACGCGCGGAACGTCGTGATCGCCACGCATATGGCGCAGCCCAAGCCTCTGGGCCGCGAACCGGTCGACCCGCTGGTCGTGTTCGATGCCATCGCGGCGGCGCTGGACTGACGGGTGTCCGGCACCCGGCCCATGGAATGCAGTCCGTGACGATGGCCCGGAACACCGGATAGAAAGGAGGCCCCATGATCGATGATACCGACCGCCGACACCTGCAGCGCTGCGTCGACCTTGCGGCCGAGGCGTTGGCACAGGGACACGAACCCTTCGGCTCGGTCCTTGTGTCGACCGAAGGGCAGGTCCTGTTCGAGGACCACAACCGCATCGGCGGTGGCGATCACACTCGGCACCCCGAATTCGCCATCGCCCGATGGGCCGCGACCCATATGGAGGCCAAGGACCGGGCCGGGGCCACGGTCTATACCTCGGGCGAACACTGCCCCATGTGCGCCGCCGCCCATGGCTGGGTCGGGCTTGGCCGGATCGTCTATGCCAGCTCGGCCGCCCAGATGACGGAGTGGCTTGCGGAACTGGGCGTTCCAGCGTTCCGCGTCCGGCCGCTGCCAATCGGCGCCGTGATCAGCGACACCGTCGCCCACGGCCCGGTCGACGAGTTCGCGACGCAGGTCCGCGCCCTGCACATCCGGTCGCATTCGGGCTGAACCGGTCAGGGCGTGCCGGTCAACGCGCCGACGATCCCGAACGGGCAAGCCGCGCCGGTGCGGGGCGAAGTGGTCCTGATAAACCGCACCTCGCCCCAAGGTGCAGTCCCGGCAATGTGCACCACAGCACCCGGCGGGTCCCGACCGGCTGCTGCGGCTAGGGTGTTCTGATGTGGATCGCGGCGGAACGCCGCGCGATGGCGCGAGCCTGGGCCGCGTCGGGAAATCCTTGAAGAAGGACGGCGGGGATATTTGTGATGGTGGCCTTGCGGCTCGAACTGGCGGGCCGGTATGCCACGTGCGGCGGAACCCGTCGGGCAGGGCACGAAGCAGGACACGGAGGATGACCTCAGGCGGTGCCAGCCGGATCATCTTGTGGCGGTCGCCGAACGCGATGCGGGAACCGCTCGCCAGCGGAACGCCACGCAATCAGCCTCCGCGCTGACCAGTCGGGCATCTAAGATGGCGACACGGTGGGGCTATTGACTGAGGCAGGCGAGCGCCGCCCTGGCGCAGTGGCACCCCAGTCTGGCAGGCTGCGATCCCTGACATCACCTGTATCTGTGAGAGGCTGACATGCCCCGCATCAGCCGACCGCGCTTCACGACCACCGGCGCGAAACATGTCCGCGATCTCCAGAGAGAGCCGGGGCACCCCGGCGTCCGGTCACGCATGACTTTGCGTCAGCGTGCGATCCTGCACCCTAGCCAGCATCGCGGTGACACCGACAGTGCCCAGGATCGTTTTGGTGGCGACATGAATGTGACGCGCGGCTTGGGCGTGGCCGGGTAGCAGCTGGATCACCCGCATGCCGGTATGGGCCTCCGGCAGGTGGGGCAAAGCTGCTACCGCAGCCTGTGCAAGGTCGCAGGCGTCTTGACGGCGGCCCCGTGTCTGGCCGAGGCAAAGGCGCGGTTCAGCGGCCTTTACGGGATCGGGTTGGCCTTCGGTTTGCCCGCACACGGCCGGCCTTCGGGACGCGCTTTGCGCCAGCACGCACGCTGCTGCTCCAGCAAGCCGGGCTATGGCATCACCGTTCGGTCGTGACCCTTGCCCCGTTCGACATCATCGGCATCCGCCCCGGATCGTGCTTGCCCCTTAGGCCAAGGGCGCCGGTCCCGGCGATGTGCTGCACCCAAATCCGCGCACAGGATATCCTGGCATGCTGGGCCTGCGGCGGGCCGATGAAGACGAGGTCCCGCCTCCCCCGAGCCGGTGTCGCCCCATACCGGCAGGCGGCACCGTCCAAGCGACCAGTTCCGCCAACCGAGGCCAATGACCTTTCAGGATGCCCCAGAAACGCGGCACGTCCCTGAGGGTTCGGCCGACCGGAGCGTTGGAGCCGCGACGCTCCGGGCGTGTCAGATCGTTACATAGTTCCGCCAAGGATGCGCTTCCTGAAATCCCAGCACGTCGCGGATCTTGCGATTGGACAGCGGGGCCTCATCCGTGCCCATCCGCCGGGTGATCGGCGTGTTCGGTGCATATCTGGCCAGGAACTCGGCCGTGGGCAGGGTGGCGGTGATGGTGTCGTTCACCGCGTTGAACACCTGATAGCCAAGCCCGTCCTTCTGCAGGCAGAGATGCACGATCTCGCCCAGATCACGGGCGTCGATATAGCTCCAGGCGTTGCGCTTACGGCTCATCGGGTCGGCCAGATAGGCGGGAAAGGCGTCGTATTCCTGCGGCTCGATGACGTTCCCGATGCGAAGGGCATAGACATCGGCACCATAGCGCATGGCAAAGGCACGGCCGGTCCTTTCGTTGACCACCTTTGACAGGCCATAGCTGTCCATCGGGTCGCTGTCGTAATCCTCCTCCAGCGGAAAGGAATGATAATCCTTGTCGCCCTCGGCAAAGCAGACGCCATAGGTGGTTTCCGAACTGGCTAGGATCACCTTGCGGACGCCCAGCTTCATCGCCGCCTCCAGCACGTTGTAGGTGCCGACGGTGTTCTGCGCGAAGGTGGTGTTGTCGGGGTGGATCATCACCCGCGGCACGGCGGCGAAATGCACGATGGCGTCGGGGGCCTTGGGCGGTGCGCCCTCGTCGAACCCGTCAAAGCCGAAATGGGTGGTGAAGGCGTTGAAGACCTGGCCGCTGTCGGTGATGTCGGTGATCAGCGTGTTCACCCCCGGATGGTCCAGCGGCTTCAGATCGACGTTCAGGACCTTGTAGCCCCGTTCCAGCAGATGGGGCACCGCATGGCGACCGGCCTTGCCGGTGCCGCCCGTGAAGATGATGCGTTTCGTCATAGGTTCCTCCCTGTCCGTCACCCACCTGATTGCCCGGATTTGCCCGCGGGTGCCAGCATTACCCGTCCGCAGGGTGCATCGGCGCGAAAGGGCGTTCCGCCACCCCGGCTGACAACTGGCCTCAGAGGGGCCGGAGCGCGCCCGCCTGAACGGCGTTCAGGAAATTCGCGATCTCGCGCATGCGGCGGTCGAACAGGGCGATCTCGGCATTCAGGCCCAGCTGCCAGGCGATGTCCACGGGCGTTGGCGCGGCATCAAGGTCGCGCAGCCGTGCCGCCATGGCGTCCACATCCCGCCGATCGCGCGCCAGACCCTGGTCGATGACGTCCTCCGCCTGGTGGACCGTCGAGGCGGCGATTTCGGACAAGGACAGCTCCGGGTGATACTGGACGCCCCAGAAGGTGCCTCTGCCATGGCGGATTTCGGCGGCCTCGATGGGGGTATCGGGGTTCGCGGCCAGGCTGAGCGCGCCCGCGGGCAGGCGGGTCACCACGCTGGAATGCATGGCCGGTGCGGTCCATGTGGCGGGCCTGCCGTCCAGCATCGGGTGGCGCATGCCCGCCTGGGTGCGGGTGATGTCGCGGGCAAAGGCGACCTCGGCGCCGGGTTGGCGGGGGCCGGTTTCGCCCCCCGCCGCCACGGCTGCGATCTGCAACCCGGCGCATGACCCGAATGCGGGCACGCCCGCCTGGAACACCTGCGCCATGAACCGGGCGGCGGCCCGGGCCTCGGCGCTGTCCTCGTGCATCTGGATCGGTGAGCCCGCAAAGACGATGCCGTCATGACGCGCCAGATCCTGGAGGGTCCCTGTCTCAAGGCAGGAGACCGTGTCCAGCTCGATCCCGGGACGCAGGCGGCGCAGCGCCGCGGCATAGCTTTCATGCGACGCCTGCCCGGCATAGCTGCGCCGCTCGTTCTGCTGCGCCGGCGTCTCGCTGGAGACGACAAGGATGATCGGGGACAATGGGGGGCCTTTCCTGACGGGCGCGTCACGGGATAACGTGGCGGAGGGCATCGCGTTCATCGGTGCGTCGATCGGCCACGCAGGGTCCGCGATGGGTGCGGGACCGTATCGGATGGTGGATGGCCCCCCGTGCCGGGGGCACCCTCAGGTCTTACGTCCACGGGTGTTCGAATTCGGCGTGTACTGGCACTCCGCTCGTGCAGAGTGTCGTGATGTCGGCGGGCACAGCCTGACTTTCGCGGCGGGGCCGGGCGGTCCTGCGCCTGATTTCGCGACGGGGCAGGTGGACGAAACCCGCGGCAACTCTCCGTTGGGCGGGCATGGGAAGGTCAGTCGGACAGGGTGTGGATCACGGCGCGGGGGCACCCGGCCTCTTCCCACAGAAAGGCCAGCGTGATCGGCAGGCGGAACCGGCGGGGACCGGCCGCGCCGGGGTTCAGCCAGAGGATGCCGCGGGTCTCCTCGATCCCAGGCCTGTGGGAATGGCCCGAGATCACGACGGTCGATTCCGGGTCGGCGCTCAGGGCCTTGCGGTCATGGATCATATGGATGCGCAGGCCGCCGATGGTCAGGCTGACCGTTTCGGGCAGGGCCTCGGCCCAGGCCCCGCGGTCGATGTTGCCGCGGATCGCCGTCACCGGGGCGATGCGCGCCAGGATCTCCAGATGGCCGGGGTCGCCGATATCGCCCGCATGCAGGATGCGGTCGACGCCGTGCAGCGCCTCCAGCGCCTCGGGGCGGAGCAGGCCGTGGGTGTCCGAGATGACGCCGATGCGCGCCCCAGGGCCGGGCCGGAGAGGGGGTGGCATGGGGCCGCTCCTGCGGTTGATCGCGCGTCAGCCCGGCATCGTGACGACGATGGGGCCGCGTCGGGTCGCAACGACGGTGTGTTCGTATTGCACGACCGGCGCGGCAGGTTGGCTGTAGAGGGTCCAGTCGTCATCGGCGCCCGGCGCGGCCCATCGTCCGCCGCGCGACAGGAACGGCTCGACCGTCAGCACCAGGCCGTCATGCATCCGGCGCCGGTCGCCCCGGGTGGGCCAGGTCGGGACCTCCTCGGGGGCC
>NZ_MEES01000058.1:0-7556 GCF_001724535.1 Paracoccus sp. SCN 68-21
AAAGGTGCTGACATGATTCATCCTTTCTGGGAGGATGAATCACAAGCAGACCCCTTTGGGAATCCCATGATTCCGGTTTTTGCAGAAACGCTTTAAGCCCCGCCAGCGCCGGGTCCGATGCGACCACGGCCGCTAGCCAGCCAGAGATCGCAGGCGCCACCGGCACCGACCAGGGCACCAGATCGCGGACCGAGGAGGTCACGCCCACCCCAAGCGACAGCTTGAGGTGATCGCCCCCCGCCACCGGCGCCAGCGTCCGCAGCGAGGCTGTGGCCCGCATCAGCGGCCCGCCCTCCAGCAGGCGCAGCCGCCCGGCAGTGCGCCAGCCCGCGATGACCGGATCGTCGCAGAGCCGCGCCCATTGCCAGGGATGGACCGGGATCGCGCCCGGTGCCGCCAGGCCCGCCGCCACATCGCTGCCCGCGCGCCGGATCAGCGCCGGGTCCAGCTGCAACCACAGCGGCGCGAAGGAGGCGGCTGCTTCTGGGCCATAGGCCGCGTTGTCGGCATCGGTAAAGCCGATGCGCGCCTTGAAGCCAGGGTGATAGGGGTGCCCCTCGATCAGCGCGGCCTCCAACGCAGGGCCGGTCAGGCGCAGGCGGTCCGCGCGCAGGGGCCCGGCGGCGCGCAGAAAATGCGCGCTGCGCCGCATGGCCCGCAGCAGCGTCGCGGGGTCATGGCCCGCCTGCGCCAGCCCCCGGCCCAGGGCCGGGAGGGTCAGCGGGCGGCCCCGCGCGTCCTGCGGATCGGCCAGCAGGCGCACCCGACCGCCCGGCTGACGGCGCCAAGGCACGCGGACCCGCAGGGCGCCCACGCTCCAGCCGCCCGGCGCGGGGTGCAGGATGCCCTCGAAGGCCAGCGCCTCCAGCGTCTGGCGCAGGGCGCGGCGCTCAGGCGACATGGGACAGGCGCTGGCGTGCGGCCAGGGCGGGCAGGGGGTTGGCCACGCGGATCATCGGCGCGCGCTCTCCGGGGATCAGCAATTCGTCGATGCCGCCCAGCTGGGTCAGCAGGTTGCCCTTGGCCGCCAGTGTCGGGCGGGTCAGCCAGGCCAGCGCCAGCGCGCCGCCATGGCCGGGCAGAGCCGTCAGCCCTTGCAGATGCGCGGCCAGCAGGGTCAGGCCCTGCGCCTCGGGCAGCGATCCGTCCAGGTCCATGCGGTGGATCACGCCGAATACCTGGTTCACGATCAGCGTATAGGTCAGCGCCTCCTCGGCCTCGGTGCGCGGATAGACCAGCTGGGGGATGGCGCTCAGATCGGGCGTGGCACGGTCCTCGGCCACGTAGAAGCCTTGGTTGTCGCGGATGTCACAGCGCGTGGGCAGGCCCTGCGACAGGTCCAGCAGCGCGTTCTGCTGATGCGCCTCGACCGCGATGCCGGTGGCGTCATAGAGCCGGACCACCGGCGCCACCGCGCAATCCAGATAGGCCCGCAGCCACGCCACCGGGTCCAGCCCCGCCATGACCTGCGCCAGAAGCGAGCGCCGCCCCGGCAGCGGCTCAGTCACCAGCCCGCCCACCTGCATCACCTGCCCACCGCGCGGCTGGCGCCAGGGGTTGTCGCGCAGGATCACCTCCAGCCCCGATGGCCCTCCGTCCGGCAGGCGCAGCACCATCCAATGCGGATCGGGCACCAGCCGCAGCGGCCCGAACCGCCCGGCCATCGCGGCGATGCGCGGGGCCATGGCGGCCCCGGCCAGCATCTCGTGCCGCTTGTTCACACGCTGCGAGTTGGTGATGGTCACGGGCAGCGACATCTTCAGCTGCCAGGGGCTGTCGGCGCGCCACAGCGTCCGCACCGAGGATGTCGCCCACCAATGGGGCCCGTCCGGGCCGCGATCGTGGATCACCCCCTGATCCAGCAGGTGCGCGATGCGGGGGTCGTGCCGCGCGCGGTCCCAGGACAGCGGGTGGACCGGCAGCAGGTGGCGCCCGGGCGCGGCGGCGTCGGCCATGCCCGGCAGGGACAGCGCCAGGTCGGGGTCGGTCGCCTCGATCAGATCGGCGGGCAGGTCCAGCAGGTGCAGCCGCAGCGCGCCGCGCCAGTCGGGGGTCATCGCGCGTTCCTCGGGCAGGGTCATGCCGGACAGCGCCTTGGGGCAGGGGTGCATCCAGTGGCCAAAGACCATCGCCTGTTCGGCGGTCAGGAAATCGGCCGGGCCGTCCGGTCGCGTCAGGCGGTCCCCGACCAGCGTCTGGACCCGCTGGTGGCTGGCGCGCACCCGCCGGGCCAGGGCCTGCCCCGTCGGCCCGTGCTGGCGGTCCAGCCGCTCCAGAATCAGGGCCAGCGCCTGCGCCGGGGACAGGACGTGCGCGCCCGCCGGGCCGTGATGGATCAGCGCGTCCCACCGAGCAGGTCCGGTGGCCGTGGCCGGGCCCGCGACCTCGATCCAGCCGCCTGCGACCGGCACGATCCGCCCGCCGCCGCGCAATTCGCGCAGATCGCAGATCAGCAGCGCGCGCAGGCTGGCGGCGTCCGCGATGGCTGCGGGATCAAGGGGGGCCGTGGGATGGCGGGGACCGGGGAAGGGCATCGGCGTCTCGGACCTGGGGGCTGCGGGGGCGGCCGTGTGGTGGGTTCGAGCTTGCGGATGCTGGCCTGCGGGTCATGCTATATCCAATAAAAACTGTCAACATATACAATCGCAGGATGAAGCCGGCGCGCGGCATCCCGCCGCCAGTATCCCAATGTCGTTATTCCGGTGGGTGCTGGGGCCAAGGGCGTCTGCGGCGCAGGTGATCGCCGGGGTTCGAGGGGTCTGCCGTGGGGGGCAGGAGCAGCGCGTTGTCGGCGCCCCGCGTGGTGCGCCGCAGCCCTCCGCACGGGATCGAGTGTGAGGGCGGTTGAGGAAATCCCGTCAGGCCCGCCTTCGCCCAAGGGCACGCAGGGCATTATGGCCCGGTGTCGGCGAACAGCGGGCGGCAGGCCTGGTCCAGCCCCGGCTTGCCGATGACAAAGCGCATCGGACCGAAAAGCGGCATCGCCGCCCCGTCCATCGTCGAGACGGCACCAAGCGCGGTCAGGATGGGCCAGGCCCCCATCACGTCCCACGCGCTTTCGCCAAAGCCCACATGGCCGTCGACCTCGCCCAGGGCCAGTTCGATCAGCGAGATGGTGGTGGCGTTGCAGCAGCGGATCATGATCCCGGCATCTTGGGTCAGAAAGCGCAGCATCTCGATGCGCTCGGGGGCGGGGACGGCGCGGCCCAGGCCCACGCCCACGGCGGCGCGGTCGGGCGCATGCGCGGTCAGGGGCGCCAGCGGTCGGCCGTTGATCTGCGGGGGGTGGCCCCGGCCTCCGGTCAGGGTCAGGTCCAGCGCGGGGGCGTGGATGACGCCCAGGATCGGCACGCCGTCCTGCCACAGCCCGATCGAGACCGCCCATTGCCGCCCGCCCCGCACGAAGTTGAACGTCCCGTCGATCGGATCGACCACCCAGACCCGCCCCGAGGTGCCGGGGGTCAGACCGTCCTCCTCTCCCAGGATGCCGTCCTGGGGAAAGGCCTCGCGCAGGCGGGCGGTGATCAGCGCCTCGACTGCGCGGTCGGCGATGGTCACCAGGTCCAGCGGGCCCTTGGCGCTGACCGCGCCGTCCGACAGGCGGCCGAAATGCGACAGGGCCAGCGCGCCCGCCTCGCGCGCCAGCGGGACCAGCACGTCAAGCATCGGCCAGCCCGTCCAGGTCGGGGAACCGCTGATGGACGATGTGACCGCCATCCGCCTGCAGAAGATGGAGCGCGTGGTGGAACGGCTGGGTCACGGTCGGCGGTTCGTCCGGGGCATCCAGCGCCAGGACGAACTGGAACGCGGTGCTGGTCGCGGCATGGACCGTCGCGCGGCCGAACCGCGCCGTGAAGGGCCGGTGCAGGTGGCCGCACAGGATGGTCACGGGCCGGTCCTGCGCATCCAGAATCTCGCGCAGCCGCTCGGCCCCCTGGATCAGCAGCGCGCCGTCCAGCCGCCCCATCCCCGACGCGCAGGGCGGGTGGTGCAGCGCGACCAGCGTATGCCCGGCAAAGGGTCGGGCCAGTTCTTCGCCCAGCCAGTCCAGCTGCGGGTCCAGCAGGCGGCCCGCGACCTCGGCGGGCGCCAGGCTGTCCAGGGCGATCACCCGGACATCGCCGCGCTGCCAGACATGGTGCAGCAGATGCGGGTCGGCATAAGGCCGGTCGGGCACCACGGCGCGCAGCAGTGCCCGGTCGTCGTGATTGCCGGGCACGATGACGAACGGTACCGACAGCCCGGCCAGCAGGTCGGACAGCACGGCGTATTCTTGGGGGAGGGCGTCGTTCACGGTGTCGCCGGTGATGACCACCAGGTCCAGGCCGGGCAGGGCCGACAGGTCGCGGATCAGCGCGCGGGCGCGGGCGGTGGCATCGGCGCGCACCAGTCCGGGCGCGTCGCCCGCCGTCAGGTGCAGGTCCGAGATATGGGCAAGGCGCATGATGGGGGTCCCTTAGCGGATGCCGGCGCGCATGAAGCTTTGCACGAACTGGCGCTGAAAGATCAGAAAGGCGATCAGCAGGGGCGCGACCGACAGCAGCGTGGCGGCGGTGACGGTGGGCCAGTCGATGCCCTGCTCGACGGTGGAGAAGACCTGCAGGCCGACGGTGATGGGGCGGGTCGCGACCGAGTTGGTGATGATCAGCGGCCAGAGGAAGTTGTTCCAGTGATAGGCGACCATCACCAGGCCGTAGGCCAGATAGGTCGACCGGGCCAGCGGTACATAGACCCGCCACAGGACCGCAAGGGGGCCCGCGCCCTCCATCCGGGCGGCCTCGTCCAGCTCGCGCGGGACGCTCTTGAAGGCCTGGCGGAACAGGAAGATGCCGAATGCCGATGCCAGATAGGGCAGCGCGATGGCTGGGATCGTGTCCAGCAGGCCCATCTGCGCGATGGTGGCGTAATTGCGCACCAGCAGCACCTCGGGCATGACCATCATCTGGACCAGCACCAGCATGAACAGCCAGTCGGAGCCGCGGAACGGAAAGACCACGAAGGCATAGGCCGCCAGCGTGCAGATCACGAACTGGCTGATCACCACGAACACGACCAGCATCAGCGTGTTCAGGAAATAGCGGTCGAAGGGCACCGCATTCCAGACCCGGACGAAGTTCTCCAGCGTCAGAGGCGCGAACAGGTCAAAGCGCGCGGCATAGACCGGCGGATGGATCGCCGTCCAGATCGCATAGAGCAGCGGCAGCACCCACAGAAGGGCCAGCGACCAGGCGAGCAGGTTCAGGGGAACACAGTTCATCGATAGTGGATCCTTTTGTCCAGGACGCCGAACTGGATCAGCGCGATCAGCGCCAGCACCCCCAGCAGCACCACGCTGAGCACCGCCGCATAGCCCGTATCCCAATAGCTGAACGCCACCTGATAGATGTAGTGCAGCAGCAGCTGCGTCGAATTATTCGGCCCGCCCCGCGTCAGGGCGATGACGTGATCGACCAGGCGGAAGGCCTCGATCACCGCGTTGATCAGGATGAACAGCGTGGTGGGCATCAGCAGGGGCAGGATGACGCGGCGCAGGCGTTGGGCGGGGCCCGCCCCCTCCAGCGTCGCGGCCTCCAGCAGGCTGGGCGGGATCTGCTGCAGGGCGGCCAGATAGAAGATCATGAAGAAGCCTGCCAGCTTCCACACGGTGATCACGATCAGCGCCCAGAGCGCGGTGCCGGGCATGCCCAGCAGGTTGTTGCCGCCCAGGCCCACCAGGCCCAGCACCTGGTCGATCAGCCCGTAATCGGGCGCATAGAAGAACATCCAGATGTTGGCCACCGCGATCATCGGCAGGATGGTGGGCGTGAAGAACGCCAGCCGCACCAGCGCGCGCCCGCCGATCCGGGCATTGACCAGCAGCGCCATCGCCAGCGCCAGCCCCATCGAGGCCGGGATGATGACCGCCGCATAGATCAGGTTGTTGACGAAGGCCTGCCGAAAGATCGGGTCGTTTGCCATGGTGGCGAAATGGCCGCCCCCCACCCATTCCGCCGGGCGGCGCCCGCGCGGTGTCGTATGGAGGGCGTCGATCAGCGTGGCGACCGTGGGGTAGAAGGTGAAGACCACCAGCAGCACGGCGGCAGGCGCCAGCAGGGGCCAGGCGATCCGGGCGTTGCGGGATATCATCGGTGTCCTCCCCACGGTCATGTCAGATCAGTCGCGATAGACGGCCAGGATGCGCTCGGCCTCGGCCTGGGCGGCGGTCAGGGCGTCGGCGGGCGACTGCTGGCCGGTCAGGGCGGCCTGGATGGCGGCGTTCAGCACCTCGTTGACGCGGTGGCCCTCATAGGTCGAGATCTCGGGGACCGAGACCGCGATCTGGCGGCGCGCCACGTCGGCCTGGGGCACCTCGGCCACGTAATCCTGCAGGGCCTGCGTGTCCCAGGACCCGTCGCGCGGCGCGACATAGCCGGTCTGGATGCCCCAATCGGCCAGCAGCTCGTCCGAGGTCATGTGCTTGATGAACCGGAACGCGGCGGCCTTTTCCTCGTCCGAGGCGTCGGCGAACAGGTAGAGGTTGCCGCCCCCCAGCACCGAGGCCGGGTCGGGGTTGCCCGGATAGGCCGCGACGCCGAAATCGAAGGGCGCATTGGCGCGGATGTTGCCCAGGTTGCCGGTGGTGGTCCAGGCCATGGCCAGCCGCCCCTCCATGAAGTCGGACGGCGTGGTGCCCCATTCCAGCACGCCCGGGGGATGGATGCCGTGTTCGGCCCCAAGCGAGACCCAGTATTCCAGCGCGCCGACCACCTCGGGGCTGTCGAAGAAGGTGTGCAGCCCATCCTCGCTGGACAGCTGGCCGCCATTCTGCGCGACCAGCGCGCCGAACAGCCAATGCGCCGCGTTCGAGCTGCCGGGAATGCCCAGGCCCCATTGCGTGACCGTGCCTGACGCGTCGCGGACGGTCAGCGCGCGGCCATGTTCCACCATCTCGTCCCAGGTCGCCGGCGGGGTCTCTGGGTCAAGGCCGGCTGCGGCATAGGCCTCCTTGTTGTAGTACATCACGGCGGTCGAGCGCTGGAAGGGCGCGCCCCAGACATGGCCGTCCAGCCGGGCCGAGGCCAGATAGGCGGGCATGAACCCGTCCAGCCAGGCCTGATCCTCGGGCGTGGTGATGTGATCGTCCAGCGGCGCGATCACGCCGGCGTCGATCAGGGTGAAGATGTCGGTGGCCAGCATCACGGCCACGGTGGGCGGGGTGCCCGACCGCGCGGCGGTCAGCGCGCGGGTGGTGGTGTCGGTATAGCTGCCCGAATAGATCGCCTCGACGGTGATGTCGGGGTTCTGGGCCTCGAACTCGGCGACATAGCCGTCGACGACCTCGGTCAGGGGGCCGCCAACCTGCACCGGATAGAAGAACGTGATCTCGGTCTGCGCCAGGGCGGGCGACAGGGCGGCAAGGCTGATCGCTGCGCTGCCCAGCAGGGCGCGCGTCAGGGAAATCGGGGTCATGATGTCCTCAGACCGTCATCTAATCGCATGTCGTTCTGCAAGGTCTTTCTTGGCGATGGGACATCGTTTGCCGGGAGCAGTGTCATCTTCGCGGTCGACATTAAGCC
>NZ_MEES01000059.1:0-62290 GCF_001724535.1 Paracoccus sp. SCN 68-21
CTTCTCGGCCCTTGGCAGGGCCGAGATCGAAGCCGTCCGCTGAAGAATGGCGGGAAAGGGGGCAGTCATGCTCGGGGCTGATTTGCGCAACATCGCCGCGATCGACCACATCGTCCAAGATTGCGCCACCAGGTTGGCGCATCGGCCGGTCGCGGTGCGGTCGCGGCCGGGGGGCAATGGCCCTCGGACGACTATCTGGCGCTGGCGCAGGTCGTGCCGGGCGCGGGCCGCTGCGCTCAGCCCTGAAGGCTGGCCATGAAGCGCCGGTCGATCCGGTCCTTCCATCGCCACAGCCATGCCCCGTGCAGGGTCAGCCCCCGCCATTCGGCCAGCGCCGTCCTGCCCCCAAGCGAGATGATCTTGAGATAGTCATCCTGCGGATGATACCGGCGCAGGGGCCTGCCCGATACCGCCGCGACCACGTTCGCGGCGATGACCGGCGCCTGCCGCACCGCGAACACCCCGGCCTTGGGGCGGGGCGCATGCATCATCGCGGCGCAGTCCCCGGCGGCGAACAGCGTCGGGTGCCCCTCGACCTGCAGCGTCGGGGTGACGCGCACGAAACCGGCAGGGTCCACGGGCAGGGTCCGGGCCATCCAGCCTTGCGCCCGCGCGCCCGCGATGCCGATGGTCAGGGACGATGCGATCCGCGTCCCGTCGCCCAGGACCACCGCGTCACGCTGGACCCGGGCGATCCGGGCATCCGTCACGACGCGGATATCGGCACGCCCCAGGGCCGACATCAGATGCCTGCGCGATCGCGGCTGCAGGGCCGCAGCCACGACCGGCCCCGCCTCGATCACGGTAACCTCGCGCGCGCCGCGATGGCGCAGGGCCAGGGCGATTTCGACCCCCGCCACGCCGCCGCCGATGATGGCGGCACACGCAGTGGCATGGGTTGCCCCAAGCCGCGCGGTGAAGCCGTCCAGCGGCTTGATGGGGACGCCATGTTCGGCGAAACCCGGTATCTCGGGCATGGCGCTGTGACTGCCCACGTCCAGAACCCCGACGTCAAAGGTCAGGGTCGTGCCGTCCTGCAGGGACACCTGCCGGGCCAGCGGGTCGATCGCGGCGATGCGCCCCTGAACGAAGGCCACGTGGTGCCGGTCCGCAAAGCGGGGCAGGTCGATCCGCATGTCGTCCAGCGCGTAATGGCCCGCGACATGGCCGGGGAACATGCCCGAATAGCTGGCCTGCGCCGCCGCGTCGATCACGGTGATCCGGGCCTGCGGCGCCCCCTTGCGCAGGGCGCGAACCGCCAGCAGGTTCGCATGCCCCGCGCCAAGAAGCAGGATGCGGGGGCGGTCGGCAGCGGTCATCTGTCACTCCCTGCAGGGGACGGGCGATGGGCGCACGCATGCGTGTTCGCCATCAAGGCCGGACCCGGTGGCGGTCGGCGCGGGACTGCCGCAGGATGGTCGCGAACCGTCAACCAAGGGATCATGCCAATGCGCCGTCTTGTTGCAACCGTCGTTCTGGGCCTTGCCGCCACCTCTGCCGCACATGCCGAGGATTGGGTCATCAAGTCCAGCCCCCATGATGTCGCCGTCACGGCCGACCGCCTGGAGGCGATCATCGGGGACAGCCCGGCCACCCTGGTCGCCCGCATCGGCCATCAGGCCGCCGCCGCCGATGCGGGCCTGCAGATGGACCCCGCCACCGTGCTGATCTTTGGCAATCCGCAGATCGGCACACCGCTGATGCAGGCCGACCCGCGCGCAGCCCTGGATCTGCCGTTGCGCGTGCTGGTCTGGCAGCAGGATGGCCAGACCAATGTCGGCTATCTGTCGGTGCAGGCGCTGGCGGATCGCCATGATCTGGACAACAGCCAGCAGGCGCTGGACAGCATGGCGGAGGCGCTGGAGCGAATGACCGACGGCGCTGTCGCGGCGGAATAGGCGGCACGATGACCCGTGGCCGGTGGGGCGCGGTTCATCGGACTGTCATGGAAAAGTCACTGGACCACATCCGTCATTCCGGTATTCTGGAATCATGGAAACGAATGATGCATCCCGCGCCTTTGCGACACTTGGTCACCCCGGCAGGCTGGCTGTCTTTCGGCTGCTGATGCGGTTCGCCCCGCACGGGGTGCGTCCGACGGACATCGCGCAGGCCCTGTCGCTGAAGTCGAACACCCTGTCGCATCATCTGTCGGACCTGACCGGCTGCGGGCTGGCGCAGGTGCGGCGCGAGGGGCGGTTCCTGCTTTATTCGGTCGATCTGGACCGGACCGAGGCGCTGCTTGGATATTTGGCGCTGGATCTGGGGCGGGCGCGTCCCGACCTGCTGGCACCCCTCATCAAGGAAAGACCCATGTCGGACACGTATCACGTGCTGTTCATCTGTTCGGGCAATTCCGCCCGCTCGATCTTTGCCGAGGCGCTGTTGCGCGATCTGGGCGGCGCGCGCTTTGCCGCCCATTCGGCGGGCACCCGCCCCGGCACCCAGCTGAACCCCTTTGCGCTGGAGGTGCTGGAGCGCAACGGCCATGACGTGGCGCCCCTGCGATCCAAGCACCTGTCCGAGTTCCAGTCGGATGACGCGCCGGGCATGGATTTCGTCTTTACCGTCTGCGACACGGCGGCATCCGAAGAATGCCCGCCCTGGCCCGGACAGCCCATCACCGGGCATTGGGGCCTGCCCGACCCGGTCAAGGCGCAGGGGACGGATGCCGAAAAGGCGCTGGTCTTTGCCCAGACCTATGGCGCACTGCGCCGCCGGATCGAGGCCTTCGTGGCCCTGCCCATGGCCAGCCTGGACCGGATTTCCCTGCAGAACCGCGTCGATGCCATCGACGCCGAGGCCAAGGACTGACCCATGACGCGGATCGCATTGAACGGCCTTGGCCGCATCGGCAAGCTGGCGCTGCGGCGTCTGATCGACCAAGGGATGGGCGACCAGATCGTCCTGTTGAACGACATCGCGGGGGATGCCGACCAGCACGCCCTGCTGATGGAATTCGACAGCGTCCATGGTCGCTGGCCCGTCCCGGTGGCGGCGGATGGTGACGCGCTGGTGGTGGACGGCCACCGCATTCCCCTGACGCATCACCGCACCATCGAGGCCCTGCCGCTGGAGGGGGTCGATCTGGTCATCGACGCGACTGGCGTCTTCAAGACGGGGGCGCGGCTTGAACCCTATTTCGCCGCTGGCGTGAAACGCGTGGTGGTCAGCGCCCCGGTCAAGGATGGCGGCGCGCTGAACCTGGTCTATGGCATCAACCACGATCTGTATGACGGCAGCCAGCGCATCGTGACGGCGGCCAGCTGCACGACGAACTGCCTGGCCCCGGTGGTCAAGGTCATCCACGAGGGGCTGGGCATCCGCCACGGCTCGATCACCACGATTCATGACGTGACGAACACCCAGACCATCGTGGACCGCCCGGCCAAGGACATGCGCCGTGCGCGATCTGCTCTGATGAACCTGATCCCGACGACCACGGGCAGCGCCACCGCGATCACCCTGATCTATCCCGAGCTGGCGGGTCGGCTGAACGGCCATGCGATCCGGGTGCCGCTGCTGAACGCCTCGCTGACCGATTGCGTCTTCGAGGTCGCGCGCGAAACCACGGTCGAGGAGGTGAACGCCCTGCTGCGGGCCGCAGCCGAAGGCCCGCTGGAGGGCATCCTGGGCTACGAGACGCGGCCCCTGGTCTCGACCGATTACGTCAACGATCCGCGCAGCGGGATCGTGGATGCCGGATCGACGATGGTGGTCAACGGCACGCAGGTGAAAATTTACGCGTGGTACGACAACGAATGGGGCTATGCCTGCCGTTTGGTGGACATCGCCCGGATGGTCGCGGGGCGCGCATGACCCCGGGTGCGGTGAACGGGCTGCGCGCCTATATGGCGGTGACGGCGGCCTATTGGGCCTTCATGCTGTCGGATGGCGCGCTGCGCCTGCTGGTCCTGCTGCATTTCAACGGGCTGGGCTTTTCGCCCGTGCAGCTGGCCTATCTGTTCCTGCTGTACGAGGTCGCGGGGATCGTCACCAACCTGGCGGCGGGCTGGCTGGCCGCGCGGTTCGGGCTGGCGGCGACGCTCTATGCCGGGCTGGGCATCCAGATCGCGGCGCTGGCAGCCCTGGCCCAGCTGGACCCCGGCTGGACGGTGGGGGCCTCCGTCGTCTTTGTCATGGCGATCCAGGGGGCGTCGGGCGTGGCCAAGGACCTGGCCAAGATGTCGTCGAAATCGGCGGTCAAGGTGCTGGCGCCCGCGGATGGCGGCCTGTTCCGGTGGGTCGCGGCGCTGACCGGGTCCAAGAACGCGGTCAAGGGCCTTGGCTTTTTCCTGGGCGCGGCGCTGTTGGCGGTGGCGGGGTTCCAGGCCGCGATCTGGGCGATGGCGGCGGTGCTGGCGGTGATCCTGCTGGGGGTCGCGCTGTTCCTGCCGCCGGGCCTGCCGGGGCGGATGAACGGCGCGGACCGCTGGTCGGGCTGGCGGTCGTCGGACCCGCGGGTGAACCGGCTGTCGCTGGCGCGGATGTTCCTGTTCGGTGCGCGGGACGTGTGGTTCGTCGTGGGCATCCCGATCTATTTCCAGGCGGTCCTGTCGGACGGCACCGCCGATGGCCGGCGCGAGGCGTTCTTTCTGGTCGGCGGCTTCATGGCGGCCTGGATCATCCTCTATGGCGCGGTCCAGGCGGCGGCCCCCCGGCTGCTGGGCGGCGCCGACAGGCAGGACACGGCGGTGACGCGCGACGCGATCCGGTGGGCGGGGTTTCTGGTGCCCATCCCCTTTGCGCTGGCGCTGGCGGTGCTGGTCGCGGGCGATCCGGCGCCCTGGCTGACGGCGCTGCTGGTGCTGGGCCTGCTGGGGTTCGGCTATGTCTTTGCGATCAATTCCGCGGTGCATTCCTACCTGATCCTGGCGTTTGGCCAGACCGAGCGGATCACCCGGGATGTCGGTTTCTACTACATGGCCAATGCGGCGGGGCGGTTGATGGGCACGCTGCTGTCGGGGATCAGCTATCAGCTTGGCGGCCTACCCCTGTGCCTGGCCACCGCCGGGATGATGGCAACGGCCAGCTGGATTGCGGTCAGGCGCCTGGCCTGACGGGAACTGCGCCCTGGACCGGAGGGTCGCCACGCCGGGATCGGCCGCCGACGGATCGGCCGCACCGTCCCCCGGCGGCACCCCCAAGCGGGCTTATGAATGTCGACGACCCGCTGTCTGTTGGAGGGTGTGACGGAAAGGGACCGGCCAGACACCCGGGGCCCGCAACGTAAAGCAAGGGTCACGCAACTTGTGCCCCCGGACCGCGTTCGGAGGCGCGTGACGTCCAATGCCGAAGAGGGCCGCTCCGCCATTCCTGTCCGCGAGGTGACCATGATCAATCCATTCCGGTTCCGGCCCCAGACCCCGGACACCGCCGCCGACCCAGAGGCACGGGCGCTGGATGGCGGCACGGGTGACTGGGCGGATAACGGGCTGTCCAATGCCATGGCCTGGGCCAGCCGGGTCTTTCTGCCGTCCTGGTGCGACACCCCGCGGCATTGGACGTCGCGCGTCACGGCGTATTTCGACACGTCCTGCCCCTGCTGCTTCTTTTTCCGGGGCATAACGGTCGGTTTGTTGATCGGTTTGGGGATTGGCCTGACTGTCGCTATCCTGGTCTGAGGCAGTGCCAAGGGCCACCGAACACCCACGGGAACCATCACCGCAAAGGGTCTAGCCCGTCCTTTGGCATCGGCGGAGTGCGCCGTGATCGGACCGGTTACGCGGGTTCGAATGGCGACGGGCCGATCATGGGCGTGCGTAGTGCCCAGCAGGCAGGCTGCGCATGGTGGTCTTTTCGACATGTTGAAATGGAATGATTGACATGTTGAAAACTGCTGCCATCATCGTCTCATGTATGACAAGCAGTCCCCCTTTTCCGTGAACAGGCTGCCCGGGCGGCGTGACAGCCTGTCCGACAGCGCCCATGCAACCCTGCGCGCCGCGATCATCGACTGTCAGATCGCCCCGGGGCAGGCCGTTTCTGAGGCCGAGTTGAGCGCGCGGTTCGCCTTTGGTCTGGCCGCCGTGCGTGCGGCGGTGATGCGGCTGACGGCGTCGGGATGGATCGCGCCGGATGGCCGCCGGGGCTCTGTCATCCTGCCGGTATCGGCGGCGCATCTGGCGGATCTGAGCGTGTCGCGGCAATGCCTGGAGCCGGCGCTGATCCATCATGCGCCGCCCTCGGATCTGGGCGCGGAACTGCGCCTGCGCGCCGCCGTCCATCACGCCGCAACCCTGCAGGGCCCGGGCCGCCAGGCGCCGCTGCACCAGGAGCGGGACCTAATGGGGCTGATCGCTTTGGCGGTTGCGGCGCCCCGCATCAGGGGGTGGCTGATCGACACATGGGAGCTGTCCCTGCGCGCCGACCGTCATCTGGAACAGTCTTTCGGCATGTCCCGCGATGCCCTGCCGCTGCCCGCGCTGGCGGTGGCGGTGGCGGATGGCGATGCGCCCGGAGCGACGGCGTTGCTGGAGGCGATGCGCCACGACTTTGATCTGCGGGCATCGCGGGCACTGGCCCGCAGCGCCGTCCCCCTGGCGCCCGCCCCCGCCCCCGCGCCTGCGCCGCCGCCGCGCCGTGGCGCGGCACCCTCGACCGACCATCGGTCCGGGACAACCCCCGGGCCCCGTTCCACCAAAGGAGATCCGGCATGAGACTTGTTCCCAAGACGTTGTTCGTCGCCATGTTGGCCGCAACCACGGCCCTGACGGCCCCCTCGGCCGCGCTGGCCGATGCCGAACGGCTGGTGGTCGATCTGGTCAACGAACCGACCACGCTGGACCCGCATCTGCAGTGGAACCCCGACAGCTATTACGTCTATCGCAACATCTTCGACAATCTGCTGACCCGCGACGACGAGGGCCAGATCGTGCCCCAGATCGCCACCGAATGGGAGCAGGTGTCGGACACCGAGACCGTGTTTACCATCCGCGACGATGTGCTGTTCCATGACGGCAGCCCGCTGACCGCCGAGGATGTCGTGTTCTCGGTCCAGCGCATCACCGACCCGGAATTCGGCTCTCCGCAGCTGTCGCAATTCGAGAGCATCATCGGCGCCGAGGTGCTGGAGGACGGGCGCGTCAAACTGACCACCGCGACCGGCTATCCGGCCCTGTTCGCGCAGCTGGTCAAGCTGTCCATCGTGCCCAAGGCCGTGGTCGAGGAGTTGGGGCGCGAGGCGTTCAACCTGGCGCCGGTCGGCTCGGGGCCCTATCGGTTCGACAGCTGGCAGCGCGGGGTCGAGGTCGCCCTGGTGCGCAACGACGATTATTGGGGCGATGCGGGGGCCTTTCCGGCGGCGGTGTTCCGCGCCGTGCCCGACGCCTCGACCCGGGTGGCGAACCTGACTTCGGGGGCGTCGGATCTGGTCGTGGGCATGGACCCCGACCTGGCCCTGCAGCTGGAGGCCGCCGACGGCGTCAGCCCCCTGTCGGCGCTGACCGAACGGGTCGCCTATCTGTCGGTGAACCGCGCCAAGCCGGGGCTGGAGGATGTCCGCCTGCGCCGCGCCATCGCCCATGCCATCGACCGTGAATTGCTGGTCGAGGGGTTGCTGGGCGGCTTTGACAGCCCTGTCGGCCAGATGCTGACCCCGGCCCATGTGGGCTGGGTCGAGGGGTTGGAGGGCGTGCCCTATGACCCCGACGCCGCCCGCGCCCTGATTGCCGAGATCGGCGAACCGGCGACCCGGCCCCTAGGGTTCGCCACCTCGCCCGTGTTCGACCAGCGCATCGTGCAGGCCATCCAGCAGATGCTGGGCGATGTCGGCCTGACGGTCGAGATCGAGATGACCGACATGGCCACCTATCTGCAGAAATCCCAAAGCGCGCCCGAGGATGCCCCCGACATGGGCTTTGGCCGCTGGTCCTGCGCCTGTCAGGATGCGGATGGGGTGCTGTATCCGCTGCTGCATTCCAGCTCGTCCTGGTCGCGGGTCCGCGATGACGATCTGGACGCGCTGCTGGAAAGCGCGCGTTCCGAGATGGACCCCGACGCCCGGCAGGCACTGTACGCTCAGGTCCATGAATGGGTCGCCACCGAGGTGCCGCAAGTGCCGCTGTATCAGGCCGCGATCCTCTATGGCGCGTCGGACAATCTGGACTGGACGCCCACCTCGAACGAGAGCCTGTTCCTGAACCGGATGGGCTGGTCGGAATGATCGCGGCCCGCGCCCCCCGACAGGTCGCGCGATGAGCCGGTTTCTGGCCCGGCGGCTGATGCAGGCCGTGATCTCGGTCCTTGGGGTCACGGCGCTGATCTTTTTCCTGCAGCGTCTGGCGGGCGACCCGGTCCTGCTGCTGGTGTCCGAGGGCGCCAGCCAGCAGGCCATCGATGCGCTGCGCGCCAATCTGGGCTTTGATCGGCCCGTTCTGGTCCAGTTCACCGACTACATGTCGGATCTGGCGCGGTTCGATTTCGGCCGGTCGGTGGTCCAGCAGGTGCCGGTCGTGGACATCATCGGATCGCGGCTGCCCTATACGATCTGGCTGGCGGGGGTCGCGCTGCTGCTTGCGCTTGGGGTGGGCGCGCCGCTTGGGGTGTTCATGGCGATGCGCCGCGACCATCCGCTCAGCCGCCTTGGCATGGGGTTCGTGCTGGCCGGCCAGAGCCTGCCGACCTTCTGGAGCGGGGTGCTGCTGATCCTGCTGTTCGCGGTGACCCTGGGCTGGTTGCCCGCCTCGGGCGCGCGGGAAACGCAAAGCGTCATCCTGCCCGCGATCTGCCTGTCGCTGCTCAGCATGGCGACATTCGCGCGCGTGACCCGCACCGCCGTCCTGGATGAGCTGTCCAAGCCCTATATCCGCGCCGCCCGTGCCAAGGGCCTGTCGATGGGCCAGGTTGTGCGCCGCCACGCGCTGCGCAACAGCGCGATTCCCGTGATCTCGATCGCGGCGCTGGAGATCGCCAACCTTCTGTCGGGCGCGGTCATCGTGGAGACGGTCTTTGCCTGGCCCGGCCTGGGTCAGCTGACCGTCCAGTCCATCGCCGCGCGCGACTTTCCCATCGTGCAGGCCATCGTGCTGCTGGGGGCCTTCGTGTCGATCTTTCTCAACCTGGCGGCCGATCTGCTGTACAGCGCCGTCGATCCCCGCATCCGGCTGGAGGGCGGCAAGTGACCGCCCCGTCGCGCCTTGGCCGCTGGCTGCCGCCCCGGCTGTGGGTGTTCGCGGCCATTCTGGCGGTGCTGGCGCTGGCCGCGCTGCTGGCGCCCTGGGTCGCACCGCAAAGCCCCGAGGCGCAGAACCTGCTGGGCCGCCTGCGCCCGCCGGGGACCGAGGTGCGGGGCATCACCTATCTGCTGGGCTCGGACGAGCTGGGGCGCGATCTGCTGTCGCGGCTGATCTATGGGGCGCAGGTCTCGCTGACGGTGGCGGCGCTGTCGGTGCTGGTCAGCGGCACCATCGGCACTGCGCTTGGCATGATCGCGGCTTGGTCGGGGGGCTGGACCTCGACCATCATCATGCGGCTGGTCGACATCGTCCTGTCGGTGCCGGCCATCCTGCTGGCGATCATCACCGTCGCCATCCTGGGTCCGGGCTTCGTCAACGTGATCGCGGTGCTGGCCTTCACCCGCTGGCCCCGCTACGCCCGCGTCGCCTATGGCCAGACGCTTGGGCTGATGAACCTGCCCTATGTGCGGCTGTCGCGCTTTATGGGGGCATCGACGCCGCGCGTGCTGCTGCGGCACATCCTGCCCAATATCATCGGCCCGATCATGGTCGTGGTCACCCTGGAATTCGGCCTGATGGTCCTGTTCGAGGCGGGCCTGTCCTTCCTGGGCCTTGGCGTGCAGCCCCCCACGCCCAGCTGGGGTGCGATCCTGTCGGCGGGGCGCAACTATGTCACCACGGCCTGGTGGATCGCGGTCTTTCCCGGCCTGTTCCTGTTTCTTCTGATCCTGTCGGTCAACGTCCTGGGCGATCACGTCCGCGACGTCGTCGAAGGCCGACGCTGAGCCCCCTGTCGAAAGGACCTGCCCCATGACCCGACCCCTGCCTCTGCCCGGCGCCGATTTCACCGGCAAACGCGTGATCGTGACCGGGGCCGCGGGCATCTTCGGGCGCTGGATCGCCGAGGCCTTCGATGCCGCAGGCGCCACCCTGCTGCTGTCGGACCGTGATCAAGCCGCCATGGCCGATGTCGCGGCCAGCCTGTCGCGCCCCGCGTTGACCCACGCGACCGAACTGACCGACGCGGCCTCCATCGACGATCTGGTCGCGATGGTGGGGCGCGAATGGGGCGCCGCCGACATTCTGGTCAACAATGCGGCGGTTTATCCAAGCGGCTTCCTGCTGGATGTGGATGCCGATGAATGGGACCGCATCTTCGACATCAACCTGCGCGCGCCGTTCCTGCTGACCCGCGGCATCGCCACGCAGATGGTGCGCCGGGAGGTGCGCGGCAATATCGTCATGATCTCGTCGGGCGCGTCGCGCAAGATGCGGACCACGGCGGCCCCCTATTCGATCTCGAAATCCGCGCTGGACCGGCTGACCAAGGGGTTCGCGGTGGAACTGGCCGAATACGGCATCCGCTGCAACGCGGTCGAGCCCGGCTTTGCAGCAGGCAGCACCGCCAGCCCGCTGACCGAGGCGCATGTGACTGCGGTGACCGGCGCGATCCCCTTGGGGCGCGCCTCCCGCTATGAGGACGCGCCGGCGGCGGTGATGTTCCTGGCGTCCGATGCGGCCAGCTATATCACCGGCGCGACGCTGTCGGTCGATGGCGGCGGGTCGGCGGGCCAGATCCTGGTCCATCAGGACAAGAAGAAGGCCTTGTGATGGACCGCCCCCGTTACATCTGGCCCCAGGGCAAGCGGTCGGCGGCGTGCTTCAGCGTCGATGTCGATGCCGAGGCGCCCTATCTGTGGGCCAACCGCGCGGGCCTGCCGCAGGCCCTGGGTCAGCTGGAACAGCGCCGTTTCGGCCCGCGCGAGGGGATCTGGCGCATCCTGGACATGCTGGACCGCATCGGCCTCAAGGGCAGCTTCTATGTCCCCTCGGTCGTGGCCGAGCTGCACCCAGAGCTGCTGCCCGCGCTGTGCGACCGGGGCCACGAGATCGGCCTGCACGGTCATCTGCACGAGCTGGTATCCGAGACGACCGATGACCGGTTCAAGGCCGCGCTGGACCGGTCCCTGCTGGTGTTTCACGCGCAGACCGGCATCGTTCCGACCGGCTTTCGCTCTCCCGCATGGGAGATGACGCCCGCCATGCTGGCCGCGCTGAAGGATCGGGGGCTGCGCTATGACAGCTCGCTCATGGGCTATGACCATCCGTATCAGATCGGTGGGCTGGTGCAGGTGCCGGTGCAATGGCAGATCGACGACGCGATCTATTTCAAGTTTCAGGGCGGCGGCGCCGACCGCTGGCCCCCCGAGACCGCCCGCGCGGTCGAGGCCGGCTGGCGCGACGAATTCCAGGCCGGGCGCGGTTTCGGCCAGCTGTTCATGATCACTGTGCATCCCTGGATCTCGGGCCGTGCGCAGCGGGTCGCGATGCTGGAGCGGCTGCTGGCCGATATCGCGGGCCAGGACGACGTGTGGTTCGCCACCGCGGGTCAGATCGCGGATTGGCACCTGTCGGCCAACGAGGGCCGTTTCATGGCCGAGCCGGGGCTGGACCACCTGGCCGCCGCGCTGGAGGCAGGCGCATGACCTCGACCTGGGAACCCGGCAAAGCGATGGTCGAGGGTCGCCACGGCATGGTCGCGGCCCAGCATCAGGTCGCGGCGCAGGCGGGCGCGGATGTGCTGGCGCAGGGCGGCAATGCGATGGACGCGGCGGTCACGACCGCGCTGGTCCTGTCGGTGGTGGAACCCTGGCTGAGCGGGATCGGCGGCGGCGGGTTTCTGCTGTGGCGCGACGGGCGCGACGGATCGGCGCGCAGCCTGGATTTCTCGATGATGTCGCCCCGCGGCTTGCGCCCCGAGGATTACCCGCTGGTGCCGGGCCGGGACGACGACTGGTTCAACTGGCCGCAGGTGCAGGGGCAGCGCAACCTGATCGGGGTGCATTCGGTCTGCGTGCCCGGCGCCGTTGCGGGCCTGTCCAAGGCGCTGGCCGCCCATGGCACGGTCACCTGGGCCGAGGCCCTGGCCCCCGCGATCGCCCAGGCCGACAAGGGGCTGGAGGTCGACTGGTTCACCGCCCTGTGCCTGTCCATCGATGCGGGCAATCTGCTGACCGACGCGGCATCGACCCGGATCTTTCTGCCGGACGGGCGCGCGCCGTCGCTGGCCGAGGGCGGCGGTCTGCGCCGTCTGCCCCTGACCGAAAAGGCCGCCACCCTGCGTCGCCTGGCCACGGCCGGGGCGCGCGACTTCTATGACGGCCAAATCGCCCGCGACCTGATCGCCGACATGCGCGATCTGGGCGGCTGCATGGATGCGGAGGACTTGGCCCGCTATCGGCCGCGATGGGGCACGCCCCTGCGGCACGATTGGGCGGGCGGGACGGTTCTGGCCATGCCCGGCCTGTCGGGCGGGCCCGCGCTGCTGGACGTGCTGGCGCAGCTGGACGACCGCCCGGCCGCAGGGCCCGAGGCGCGCGACTATGCCGCCTTTGCCGATGCGATCCGCGGCGCCTATGCCCGCCGCCTGACCGAACGCGGCCATGCCGAAACCGCGGTCGATCCGGGCTGCACCACGCATCTGTCGGTCATCGACGCGCAGGGTCACGCGGTCTCGCTGACCAACACGCTGCTGTCGCGTTTCGGGTCCAAGGTGACATCGGCGCGCACGGGGGTGCTGCTGAACAACGGCATGATGTGGTTCGATCCGCGCCCCGGAACGCCCAATGCGCTGGCGCCGGGGGTCCAACCGCTGGCCAACATGTGCCCCGTCCTGGCAGAGATGCCGGGCGGCGGCGTGCTGGCCATGGGGGCCGCAGGGGGGCGCCAGATCATGCCCGCCATCGCCCAGCTGCTGGCCTTTCGGTTGCGCCACGGGATGGATCTGGGGCAGGCGCTGTCCCATCCCCGGCTGAACGCCTCTGATCCGCGCATCCGCATCGACCGCCGCGCGCCGGAACAATCCGCCGGGCTGATCGCGCGCCATCATGATGTCGAGGTGGTCGACGACATCCTCTATCCCGTGCAGTTCGCGATCCCAAGCGCGGTGGAACGCCACCCGGACGGGCTGCTGCAGGGCATGGTCCATCCCAATCACCCCTGGTCCGCAGCCGTGGCCGCCCATCCCAGGGGGGCATCATGACCCCGGTCCTGTCATGCACCGACCTGCGCATCGAGATCGACGGCAGACCCGTGGTGGACGGAACGTCCCTGTCGATCGCGGCGGGCGAGACGCTGGCCCTGGTCGGGGAATCGGGCTGCGGCAAAAGCATGACCGCGCTTGGGCTGATCCGGCTGCTGCCCGATGCCGCGCGCCTGACCGGCGGGCAGATCGACCTGCAGGGCGACAGGCTGGACCAGCTGTCAGAGCGTCAGATGAACCGGCTGCGCGGAAACCGCCTGGCGATGATCTTTCAGGAACCCGTCGCCTCGCTGGACCCGCTGATGCCGGTCGGACGCCAGATCGCCGAAGCGCTTGGGCGCGACACCGACATGACCCGTGCCGCGGTCGACGCCAAGGTGCAGGATTTCCTGATCCGCGTCGGCATCGACCGCCCCGAGGTGCGCGCGCGCCAGTATCCGTTCCAGCTGTCGGGCGGCATGTGCCAGCGGGTGATGATCGCCATGGCGATGATCCGCCAGCCGATCCTGCTGATCGCGGACGAGCCCACGACCGCGCTGGACGTCACGATCCAGAAGCAGATCCTGCAGCTGATGGCCGATCTGCGCCGGGAGACGGGCAGTGCTGTCCTGCTGATCACCCATGACATGGGCGTCGTGTCGGAAAGCGCGGACCGGGTCGCCGTGATGTATGCCGGGCGCATCGTCGAGACGGGCGGCGTGGCGCAGGTCTTTGCCGGGCCGCGCCACCCCTATACCGCCATGCTGCTGCGCACGATCCCACGTCTGGACAGTCCACGCAAGGTGGCCCTGCCCGCCATCGCGGGCGCGGTGCCCGACATCCGCGACTGGCCGCAGGGCTGCCGCTTTCATCCCCGCTGTCCGCTGGCCACCGACCGCTGCCGCAGCGAGGCGCCGCCGCTGGCGACCGTCACGCCGGACCACCGCACGGCCTGCTGGCATCACGACCGCATCGCATCGGATCTGCCATGACCCAACCCATCGTCTCGGTCCAGGACCTCAAGGTGCATTTCCCCATCCGCAGCGGGATCCTGGGGCGGGTCACCGACCATGTCCGCGCGGTGGACGGGGTCAGCTTTGATCTGATGCCCGGCAGGACCGTGGCCATCGTGGGCGAATCCGGCAGCGGCAAGTCGACCACCGGCTATGCGGTGATGGGGATGCAGGACCCGACCGAGGGACGCATCCTGATCGACGGCAAGGACCGCGCCGCCGTGTCAGGACCCGAGCGGATGGAGACGATGCGCCGCCTGCAGATCGTCTTTCAGGACCCCGCCTCGGCCCTGAACCCGCGCATGTCGGCCGGTGACAGCATCGCCGAGCCGCTGCAGATCCACCGCATCGGCACCGCCCGCGACCGCCGCGCCAAGGTGGCCGAGCTGCTGGATCTGGTGGGCCTGCCGCAATCCTCGGCGGGCAGGTTGCCGCGCGAATTCTCGGGCGGGCAAAAGCAGCGCATCGTCATCGCCCGCGCGCTGGCGCTGGACCCGCAGGCGGTCATCTGCGACGAGGCCGTGTCGGCCCTGGACGTCTCGATCCAGTCCCAGATCCTGAACCTGCTGCTGGAACTGCAGGCGCGGCTTGGGCTTGCCTATATCTTCATCTCGCATGACCTGTCGGTGGTGCGCCATATCGCCGACGACATCCTGGTCATGCACGCGGGCAAGGTCGTCGAGAAAGGGCGGACCGACGACATCTTTCACGCTCCCCGCCACCGCTACACCCGCCAGCTTCTGGCAGCCGTTCCCAGGTTGTAGAGCGCCCCAAGCGGCCCCGGCCAGAGAGGTCGCGCCACCATGGGGTTCACCGCAGGCCGAAATGAGTGCAGCCCGAACCGCACCTGTCGTAAGGTACGCGGGCCCTTCGCTGACACGCACGGTCATCATGTCAGGCAGGCGCATCGATCGCGCCCTGATGGCGCAGCGACCGTCAGTGGTCCGTCCCGGCCGCCCAATCCGCGATCTGCCGCAGAAAGTCGTCACAGGCGGCCAGCTGCGACGGTTCGATGTATTCGTCGGGTTTGTGGGCCTGCGCGATCGCGCCCGGTCCGCAGATGATCGTGGGAACGCCCAGAGCCTCGGCGAACCGCCCGCCCTCGGTCCCGAAGGCGACCTTGGAATGCGCGTTGCTGCCGACCATCCGCTTGGCCAGCGTGACGATCTCGGCGTCGGGCGCGGTCTCAAGGCCGGGAAACTGCGCATAGAGGTCGATCTCTATTCCCGCCTCGGGCGCGATCCGCTGCATCATCGGCTCCAGCTCATTCCTGGCATAATCGCGCAATTCCTGGACCAGGGCATCGGCATCCTCATGCGGCAGGACGCGTAATTCGCAGTCCAGCGTGCACAGATCCGGCACGATGTTCAGCGCGGTTCCGCCGTGGATGGTGCCGGTATGGGCGGTGCTGTGGGTGATGTCATAATCGGTGTCGCGCCCGCCGGTCGCGGCCAGCCGCGCCGCGATGTCCTGCATGCGGACCGCCAGCCGGGCGGCATAATCGACCGCATTGACCCCCTGCGGCGCCAGCGAGGAATGGCACGACCGCCCGCGCACCGTCACCCGCATCGACCGCTTGGCCTTGTGCCCGATCACCACCTGCATCAGCGTGGGCTCCCCCACGATGCACATCGCGGGGCGCAGGGCTTCGGCGCGCAGCATCTCCAGCAGGCCGATGACGCCGACGCAGCCGACCTCCTCGTCATAGGAAAACGCCAGATGCACCGGGCGCGCCAGATCGCGCGCCACAAGGTCGGGCACGGCGGCCAGCGCGCAGGCCAGGAACCCCTTCATGTCGCAGGCACCGCGCCCGTACAGGCGCCCGTCGCGTTCGGTCAGCACATAGGGGTCGCTGGCCCAGTCCTGACCCTCGACCGGGACGGTGTCGGTATGGCCCGACAGGATCACGCCGGGCCGGTCCGCGGGGCCGATGGTGGCCCACAGGTTGGCCTTTTGTCCCGTCGCGTCCATGACCAGGCGGCTGTCCACGCCGTATCCGGCCAGATAGTCGCGGACATGGTCGATCAGGCCAAGGTTCGATTTGCTGCTGGTCGTGTCAAAGGCGATCAGCTGCGCCAGGATCTGCTGGCTGGAAAGGCGGTGCATCGGGTGTCCTTCGTCAAGGGGCGGGGGTGGGATAGGCGGCGCGGTCCAGGCTGTCGGTCACGTCCTGCATGAACGCCCGCGTCACCGCCGACGGCGCGCGGCTGGAGGGCAGCAGGAAATGCGTGCTGTAGCGGATGGCGGGCAGAAAGGGGCGCATCGCCACCCGGTCGCCGATCTGATGGACCAGAGGAAAGGGGTTCAACAGCGACACGCCCAGGCCTTCGCGCACGAACTGGATCACCGAGACGTTGGTCGAGGCCTCCAGCACGATGCGCAGGTTCAGGCCCGCGCGGTCGAACAGGCGGTCGATGGCGGCCCGGCTGGAATGGCGGCGCGACAGGGCGATGAACGGCTCGTCCTGCAGGTCCTCTGGGCGGATCACCTCGAATGCGGCCAGGTGGTGGTCCTGCGGCAGAACGCAGATTGCCTGCGTTTCCAGCAACAGCTCGGATGTGATGCCTTCATGGGCAGTCGTGCTGTCGGTCATGCCGATATCGAACCGACCCTCGGCGATGCCGGTCAGCAGACTGTCGCTGGCCAGCACGTCAAAGGTGATCTGGCAGCCCGGATTGGCCCGCTTGAAGGCCGCGATTCGGCTTGGCAGGAACCTGTGCGCGATGGTGGGCGGGGCCACGATGGACAGCGTGCCCGCATGGGCTGCGCGGGGCTGATCGGCGCGGTGGACCAGGCGCGCCAGCGTGTCCAGCACGGGGGCCAGCTGCTCGCTTAGCGACAGGGCCTCGACCGTGGGGACAAGCCGACCGTTGGTCCGCAGGAACAGCTTGAAGCCAAGCCGATCCTCCAGCTGGGCCAGCCTGCGGCTTACGGCCGATTGCGAGATATCCAGCCTGCGGGCCGCATTGATGGCGGTGCCAGCGGCGACCAGCGCCTGCAGAACCTCCAGTTCGCGCAGGGAAATTCCCGACCGGCGGTCGCGGTCCGTGGCGGCGTCATCCGGCTCCATCATCCACCCTATGAGAGAAACGCATAAACATTCACGATTGACTTCTGATTATCGCATCATACCCTGAAGGCCAAGCGCGATTGCACCACCGGGGAACCAACCACGGGGCGACCGATCCGCGCAGCCACCAACAGAGAGGATCTTCCTGTGAAAGCACTGACCTTGCCGCTTATGGCGGGCATCATGGCGGCGGGCCTTGCCCCAGCCTCGGCGCAGACCCTGTCCATCGGCCTGAAATCCGAGGCGACGTCGATGGACCCGCAGTTCCATCAGCTGTCCACGAACATCCAGGTCGCCAAGAACATCTTCGAGGCGCTGACCACCCAGGACGCGCTGCAGATGGTCACCCCCGGCCTTGCCGAAAGCTGGGAGGTGGTGGACGACACCACCTGGCGGTTCACGCTGCGCCAAGGGGTCAAGTTCCACGACGGCAGCGATTTCACCGCCCGCGACGTGATCTATTCCTTCTGCCGGGTGCCGCTGGTCGAGAATTCGCCCTCGCCCTACACCATCTTCACCGGCGGCATCGCCGACATGGCGGCCGAGGATGACCACACCCTGACCATCACCACCACAGCCACCAACCCCCTGCTGCCCGTCGATCTGTGGAGCCTGGCGATCCTGTCGGCCAATGCGCTCGGCGCCGAGGATCAGGTGACCTACGGCCCCGAAGGCACCTGCGAAGGGATGGGCGACGTGCCGCAGGCCCCGGCTTTCAACGACCCGGCCATCGCCGTGGGCACCGGCCCCTATATCCTCGACCGCTACAATCGCGGGTCCGAGGTCGTGGTGACGCGGTTCGACGATTACTGGGGCGGCACCCCCGATTGGGAGCGTGTGACCATGCGCCCGATCACCAGCGACGGCCCCCGCGTGGCGGCCCTGCTGGCGGGCGATGTGGACATGATCGAATCGCCCCCCATCCAGGACATCCCCCGCATCGAGCAGGGCGGCTTTACCATCGTCGACGCGCTGTCGAACCGCATCATCTATCTGCACATGCTGCAGCAGGAGGACGCGCCCGGCATCGGCGGCACCGACGGGGAGAACCCGTTGATGGATGCGCGGGTGCGCGAAGCGATCTCGATCTCGATCAACCGTCAGGCAATCACCGAACGGATCATGGGCGGCTATGCCCAGGCCGCGGGTGAATTGCTGCCGCCGCCGATGTTCGGCACCTCGGGGCGCGACGTCGATCCCTATGACCCCGACCGCGCCCGCGAACTGCTGGCCGAGGCGGGCTATCCCGACGGCTTCTCGATCACGCTCGGCACGCCGAACGACCGCTACATCAACGACGAACAGGTGGCGCAGGCCGTGGCGCAGATGCTGGCCCAGATCGGCATCAGCGTCAGCGTCGATGCCAGCACCGCAAGCCAGTTCTTCTCGCGCCGCAACGCGCTGGAATTCCCGGTCTATCTGGCGGGCTGGGGCGCGTCCTCGGGCGACATGTCCTCGCCGCTGAAATCGCTGGTGGCGACCTTTGATGCGGCCACGGGCATGGGGCCGACGAATGCCGGCCGCTATTCCAACCCCCAGATGGACACCCTGCTGATCGAGGCGATGGCCACCATCGACGACGAGGCGCGCGACCAGATGCTGCAGGAGGCCCAGACCATGGTGCTGGACGATTACGGCATCATTCCGCTGCATTACGAACAGACGGTCTGGGCCATGAAGCCCGACCTGACCTACGAGCCGCGCGTGGACCAGTACACCATGGCCCGCGAAGTCAAACGCGCCGCCGAATGATGCGCCCCTCCGGCACCCCCCTCTGCGGGGTGCCGGATCACCGCCCGATCACAGGGACCCCATCATGATCGTCTATCTTGTCCGCCGCGTGGGCCAAAGCCTGCTGGCCGTAATGGCCATGGCCGTGCTGGTCTTCATCGGCGTCTTCTTCATCGGCAACCCCGTCGATGTGCTGGTCAACCCCGAGGCGAGCCAAGCCCAGATCGCCGCCACCGTCGAACGGTTGGGCCTGGACCGCCCGCTGTACGAACAGTTCGGCATCTTCGTCTGGAACGCGCTGCAGGGCGATCTGGGGACGTCCTTCGTCTATGGCCGCCCGGCGCTGGAGATCATCCTGGACCGCCTGCCCGCCACGATGGAGCTGGCGCTTGTGGCGCTGGCCCTGTCGGTGGGCATCGGCATCCCGCTTGGGGTCTGGGCGGGGCTGCGCCCCAACAGCATCGCCGGGCGCACGATCATGGGCGGGTCGATCCTGGGCTTCTCGCTGCCCAATTTCTGGCAAGGCATGCTGCTGATCCTGGTCTTTGCCGTCCTGCTGGGCTGGCTGCCCGCCGGTGGACGCGGTCCCACGACTGAATTCCTGGGCATGCAGGTCAGCTTTCTGACCTGGGAGGGGCTGTCCCATCTGATCCTGCCCGCGATCAACCTGGCGCTGTTCAAGATGTCGCTGATCATCCGTCTGGCCCGCGCCAACACGCGCGAGGTCTGCATGCAGGATTACGTGAAATTCGCCCGCGCCAAGGGCCTGTCGCCCCGCCGCGTGGTGCTGGTCCATGTGCTCAAGAACATCATGATCCCGGTCGTGACCATCATCGGGTTGGAGCTGGGCTCGATGGTCGCCTTTGCCATCGTGACGGAAACCGTCTTCGCCTGGCCCGGCATGGGCAAGCTGCTGATCGACAGCATCAACCTGCTGGATCGCCCGGTGATCGTGGCCTATCTGATGCTGACGGTGCTGATCATCGTGGCCATCAACCTGCTGGTGGACGTGATCTATTCGCTGCTGGATCCCCGCATCCGCCTGTCGGAGATGAAGGGATGACCGATATCGCAACCCCAACCCCCGCCCCCGTCACGCCCGTCCGCATCGACAGCCCCGCGAAACGCATCGCTAAGCAGTTCGTCGAGGACCGTATCGCCGTCATCGGCCTGATCTTGTTCGTGCTGATCGCGATCATCGCCATCGCGGCGCCCTGGATCGCGCCGCAGAACCCCTATGACCTGCGCCAGCTGAGCATCATGGATGGCGGGCTGCCGCCAGGCGATGCCAGCTTTGCGACCGGCCAGACCTTCTGGCTGGGCACCGATCCGCAGGGCCGCGACATGCTGTCGGCGATCATGTACGGGCTGCGCATCAGCCTGATGGTGGCGGTCGTCTCGCTGACGCTGGCGATCACCATCGGCACCATCGTCGGGGTCGCCGCCGCCTATTTCGGCGGGCGTTTCGACAGCATCGTCATGCGCATCGTCGATCTGCAGCTGTCCTTTCCCGCCATCCTGATCGCGCTGATCCTGCTGGCGCTGCTGGGGCGCGGGGTGGACAAGGTGATCCTGGCGCTGGTGATCGTGCAATGGGCCTATTACGCGCGCACGGTGCGCAGCTCGGCCATGGTCGAGACGCGCAAGGACTACATCGACGCCGCCCGCTGTCTGGCGCTGTCCAATCGCCGGATCATGTTCCGCCACCTGCTGCCCAATTGCGTGCCACCCCTGATCGTGGTCGCCACCGTGCAGATCGCCCAGGCCATCGCGCTGGAGGCGACGCTGTCCTTTCTGGGCGTGGGCGTGCCGATCACCGAGCCGTCCCTGGGCCTTCTGATCGCCAATGGCTACGACTATCTGCTGTCGGGCCGCTACTGGGTCAGCGTCTTTCCCGGCATTGCCCTGGTCGTCACCATCGTCGCCATCAACGTCGTCGGCGACCGCCTGCGGGATGTCCTGAACCCGAGGTTGCAATCATGAGCGCGCTTCTGGATGTCCGCGATCTGCAGACGCATTTCTTCACCCGCGACGGGGTTGCCAAGGCGGTGGACGGGGTCAGCTTTTCGCTTGAACGGGGCCAGATCCTGGGGCTGGTCGGCGAATCCGGTTCGGGCAAGTCGGTCACGGGCTTTTCCATTCTGGGACTGGTCGATCCGCCGGGCCGCGTGGCGGGCGGGCAGGTCGTCTTTGACGGCGACGATCTGATTGCGGGCGGCGAGGGGATGATGCGCAGCCTGCGCGGCAAGCGCATCGCGATGATCTTCCAGGACCCGATGATGACCCTGAACCCGGTCCTGCGCATCGACACCCAGATGATCGAGACCGTGCGCGCCCATGACAAGGTGTCCAAATCGGAGGCGCTGGCCCGCGCCCGCGATGCGCTGGTACAGGTCGGGATTTCCTCGCCGGACGAGCGGCTGAAAAGCTATCCGCACCAGTTCTCGGGCGGCATGCGCCAGCGCGTGGCGATCGCCATAGCGCTGCTGCATAAGCCCGACCTGATCATCGCGGACGAACCGACCACCGCGCTGGACGTGACCATCCAGGCGCAGATCCTGTCCGAGGTGCAAAAGCTGTGCGCCCAATCCGGTACCGCGTTGATCTGGATCACCCATGATCTGGCGGTGGTCTCGGGCCTGGCCGACCGTCTGGCGGTCATGTATGCGGGCCGCATCATCGAGGACGGGCCGACCGCCGCGATCATCGCCAACCCCCGCCACCCGTATACGCGGGGGCTGATCGACAGCGTCCCGCAGGGCAAGCGTCACGGCGCGATGCTGACCCAGATCAAGGGCATGACGCCGTCGCTTCTGAACCTGCCGCAGGGCTGCAAGTTCGCGCCCCGCTGCCCGCGCGCCGATGCCGCCTGTCAGGTCGAACCCGCGCTGACCCCCGCCGGACCAGACCGCCAGGTGCGCTGCCGCCACCCCCATGCCGACCACGAGGCCACGCCGTGACCGAGACCCCCATTCTGCAGATCGAGGGCCTGTCCAAGCGGTTCTCCAAGGATCTGGACATCGCCGAACGCACCGCCCGCCGCTTGGGCGCCAAGATCGCGCCGGTGACCGTGCATGCGGTCGATACGATCAATCTGGACATCCGCCGTGGCGAGGTGCTGGGGCTAGTCGGGGAATCGGGCTGCGGCAAGTCCACGTTGGGGCGCATGGTGGCGGGGCTGACCCAGCCCAGCCAGGGCCGCATCCTCTATAACGGGCAGGACGTGGCGGGGCTGAAAGGTGCGGATGCCCGCAACGCGGCGCTGAAGATCCAGATGATCTTTCAGGACCCCATGTCGTCCCTGAACCCCCGCCTGCAGGTCCGCGACATCGTGGGCGAGGCGCCGCGCGTCCACGGCATCGTCCCGCGCCGAGAGATCCCCGCCTATGTCGAGCGGATGCTGGAACAGGTCGGCCTGGACCCCAGCATGGGCAAGCGCTATCCGCACCAGTTCTCGGGCGGGCAGCGGGCGCGGGTGGGCATCGCCCGCGCGCTTGCGGTGCGCCCCGATTTTCTGGTCTGCGACGAATCCGTGGCGGCGCTGGACGTGTCGATCCAGGCGCAGGTGCTGAACCTGTTCGTGCAGCTGCGGCAGGATTTCGACCTGACCTATCTGTTCGTCAGTCATGATCTGGGCGTGGTCGAACATATCTCGGACCGGATCGCGGTCATGTATCTGGGCCGCCTGGTCGAACTGGGCGAGGCCGAGGACCTGATCGCGCGTCCCAATCACCCCTATACGCAGGCGCTGGTCAGCGAGATCCCGACCTTCGAGACCGGCAAGAAGACCTATCACGCCATCAAGGGAGAGATCCCCTCGCCCCTGAACCCGCCATCGGGCTGCCATTTCCACCCCCGCTGCCCACATGCCCATGACCGCTGCCGCCTTGAGGTGCCCGCGCTGCGCGAGGTGGCCCCCGGCCGCCTGTCCGCCTGTCACCTGAACGACCACGCCTGAAACCAAAGGACTTCCCGATGCGAAACGACAACCCCCTCTGGCCGCTGGTCGATGCCCGCGCCGCAGAATTCACCGGCCTGGCCGATGCCGTGTTCGATACGCCCGAACTGGCCTATGGCGAGGTCAGATCCTGCGCCGCCCACACCCAGATGCTGCGCGACCAGGGCTTTCGCGTGACCGAAAACCTGGCCGGCATCCCGACCGCGGTCATGGGCGAGGCGGGGCAGGGCGGCCCGATCATCGCGATTCTGGGCGAATACGACGCGCTGCCCGGTCTGTCCCAGGAACCCGGTCTGGCAGAACCCCGCCAGATTGCCGATCACGGCTTTGGCCACGGCTGCGGCCACAACCTGCTGGGCTCGGCCGCGCTGTCGGCGGCCACCGCCGTCAAGGACTGGCTGGAGGCCAACGGCGTTCCGGGCCGCGTCCGCTACTACGGTTGCCCGGCCGAGGAAGGGGGTGCCGCCAAGACCTACATGGTCCGCGACGGGCTGTTCGACGATGTGGACATCGCGATCACCTGGCACCCGGCCAGCTTCAACGCGGTCGACGACATGCGGTCCCTGGCCAACACGCGGATCGACTTTACCTTCCATGGCAAGGCGGCGCATGCGGCAGGCGCGCCGGAACTGGGCCGGTCCGCGCTGGACGCGGTCGAGCTGATGAACATCGGCATCAACTATATGCGCGAACACATGCCGGATGCCGCGCGGGTCCATTACGCCTATTTGGACGCCGGCGGCATCGCGCCAAACGTGGTGCAGGCCAAGGCGACCGTGCGCCAGCTGATCCGCAGCCCGGACCTTGCGGGCCTGTCGTCGCTGGTCGATCGCGTGCGCAAGATCGCCGACGGGGCGGCGCTGATGTCGGGGACCACCGTGACCTCGCGCGTGTTCTCGGCTGTGTCGAACCTGACCGAGAACGCGCCCCTGTCCCGCGCCATGCAGGCGCAGTTCGAGGCGCTTGGCCCTGTTCCCTTCGACGCCGACGACGCGGCCTTTGCCACCGCCATCCGCGAAAGCCTGACGCGCGAGGACATCGCCGACACCTTCAAGCGCCTGGCGATGAAGCCCGATTACGACCTGCCGCTGTGCGACTTCATCGCGCCGCTGGACCGGCCCTTCATGGGCGGCATGGGTTCGACTGACGTCGGCGATGTCAGTTGGGCGGTGCCCACGGTGCAGGCGCGGGTGGCCACCTGCGCGATAGGCACCGCGCTCCACAGCTGGCAGCAGACCGCCCAAGGCAAGGCCCCCGCCGCGCATAAGGGCATGCTGCATGCGGCCAAGGTGATGGCCGCGACGGCGCATGCGGCGCTGACCGATCCGGCGCTGATCCAGGCCGCCAAGGCCGCCCATGCCGAACACCTGGCAGACCACCCCTATGCCTGCCCCATCCCGGCCGAGACGCGCCCGCCGATCAACGCCGCCTGAGCGCGCGCCCTCAGCGTGCGAGGGCGTGCATCTGGGCGATCAGGTCGGATTTCCCTTCAAAGCCGATGCCCGGCAGTTCGGGCATCAGCACATGGCCGTCCTGCACCGCGACCCCGTCGGGAAAGCCGCCATAGGGCTGGAACAGGTCGGGATAGCTTTCATTGCCGCCCAGCCCCAGACCGGCGGCGATGTTCAGCGACATCTGGTGCCCGCCATGCGGGATGCAGCGCGTGGGGGACCAGCCGAACTGGCGCAGGACCTCCAGCGTGCGCAGGTATTCCACCAGGCCGTAAGACAGCGCGCAGTCGAATTGCAGGTAATCGCGGTCGGGCCGCATCCCGCCATGGCGCAGCAGGTTGCGGGCGTCCTGATGCGAGAACAGGTTCTCGCCCGTGGCCATCGGCGCGTCATAGAATTCCGACATGGCGGCCTGCAGGGCATAATCCAGCGGGTCGCCGATCTCCTCGTACCAGAACAGCGGATAGGCGCGCAGCATCTTGGCATAGGCGATGGCTGTCTCCAGATCAAAGCGGCCGTTGGCGTCCACGGCCAGCTGCGCCTGCGACCCGATCTCGTCCAGCACGGCCTCGATCCGCTGGCGGTCCTCGTCCAGGGATGCGCCGCCGATCTTCATCTTGACCACCGTATAGCCGCGGTCGACATAGCTGCGCATCTCGGCGCGCAGGGCGTCGTTGTCCTTGCCCGGATAGTAATAGCCCCCCGCCGCATAGACAAAGACGCGGGGGTCCGCCTCGCGACCGTGCAGGGCGGCCAGATGGCGGAACAGCGGCTTGCCCGCGATCTTGGCGACAGCGTCCCAGATGGCCATGTCGATGGTGCCCACCGCGACCGAGCGTTCGCCGTGCCCGCCCGGTTTCTCATTCGCCATCATCGCGGCCCAGATGCGGTGCGGGTCCAGGTTGTCGCCCGCATCGGTCAGCAGGCTGTCGGGCGCGGCCTGCAGGATCCGGTCGGCGAACCGCTCTCGGATCAGCCCGCCCTGACCATAGCGCCCGTTCGAGTTGAAGCCGTAACCCACGACCCGCTGGCCGTCGCGGATGACATCGGTCACGACCGCAACCAGGCTGGTCGTCATCTTGCTGAAGTCGATATAGGCGTTGCGGATCGGAGAGGCGATCGGCTTGGTCACCTCGCGGATGTCGATGATGCGCATGGTCTGGCTCCTTCTTCGGGGGTGGGCGCGTCACCCTAGCAGGTGCACGCCCGCGACGATGAACGTGCCCAGCAGGACCGTCTCGGCAACGATCAGGGCGATGGCGGTGCCGCCCACATCCAGCATCCGAACGAGGGACGTCTTGATGCCGACTGCGGCAATCGCCACCAGTAGGGCCCAACGGCTGGCACCTTCAGCGAAGGACGACAGCGCGGCGGGGATCAGGCCGAGTGAATTCAGGGCTGCCAGCACCAGAAACCCGATGACGAAGGACGGTAGGATCGGTGGCCGTTTCGCATTTGGATCAAGATCGCCCAATCCCCCCATGCGGATCGCCAGCGAAAAGATCAGGACGACCGGGGCCAGCATCGACACGCGGATCAGCTTGACCAGCGTCGCGGTCTCGCCGACCTCGGGGCTGATCGAAAAGCCCGCGCCGACCACCTGCGCCACATCATGGATGGTTCCCCCCAGAAACACCGCCGATTCCAGCGGGTTGAACCCCAGGGCGGTGGACAGCGGCGGATAGATCACCATGGCGACGGTGGACAGGATCGTCACCGACAGGACGGTGAAGGCCAGGTTGCGGTCCGATTTGTCGGTCCGTGGCAGCACGGCGGCAATCGCCATCGCGGCCGAGGCGCCGCAGATCGCGACCGATCCCCCCGTCAGCAGCGCCAGCCGCCAGCCCCGCCCGAACAGCCGCGCCGCCAGCAGCGCGAACAGGATGGTCACGACCACGCCCGCGATCACCAGCGCGATCATCGGGCCGCCCAGTTCCGCCAGCATCTGCACCGAGATGCGCGCCCCCAGCAGCGCGACCCCAAGGCGCAGCACCGTCTTGGCCGAGAACGCGACCCCGGTTGCGGTGCGGGTCTCGGGCTCGGCAAGGAAATTCAGGGTCAGGCCCAGCAGCAGGGCCATCAGCATCGCGGGCGCGCCGTAATGTTCGGCCAGAAATTGCGCGGTCACGGCCACGAGGATGGACACCGCGATGCCCGGAAACAGCGCCCGGATCCGCGTCCGGTCAAGGACCGCAATCACCCCCTCAGACCCCAAGCGCGTCGATCTGCGCCAGCAGCGCATCATCGACCTGCACGCCGTCCGCCGCCGCTTTCCGCAGGTCGTCGCGGCGCGCACCGGGCAGGCGGGCGCCGGGCTGCTGGGCCATCGCATCGGCCAGTTCGTCGATCCGCGCCCGCGCCATGTCGGAAAACGCATCCGGGTCCAGCGCCAGGATCAGCTGACCCACGCCCGGCGGCGGACCATCGGCGTCGAAGAACGACGAGGCCTCATGCGCGAAGTTGGCGCCCATCAGGCCCGCCGCCAACAGTTCCACCATCAGCGCCAGCGCGGTGCCCTTGGCGTCGCCCATGGGGATCATGGTGCCCGACAGCGCCGCGGCGGGATCGGTGGTGGGCTGTCCGTCGGCGTCCAGCGCCCAGCCTTCGGGGATGGCGGTGCCTTTCTGCTCGGCGGCCATGATCTTGCCGCGTGCGACCTTGGACAGGGACACATCCACGACGATGGGTGTGCGCCCGCCGGTCCGGGGCGCGGCAAAGGCGATGGGGTTCGTCCCGAACAGCGCCTTGCGCCCGCCCCAGGGCGCCATCGCCGCGGGCGTGTTGGCAAACAGCAGCGCGACCAGACCGGACCGGGCCAGACGCTCGACCGTGACGCCGGCGACGCCGCAATGATGCGAACGGGCGATGCCTGCCGCGGCGATGCCCTGTTGCGACGCGGCCTCGGCCAGCCAATCCACGGCCAGATCCAGCGCCGGATAGGCAAAGCCCATCGCGGCATCCACCGCCATGACGCCGGGTCGCGGATGGGTGGCGGTGGGCGTGGCAAAGCCGTCCACCTTGCCCGACAGCGCCTGCGCGCCGTAGGACGGCACGCGCCGCAGCCCGTGGCCCGACTGGCCCACCATCTCGGCCGCGACCAGCGCTTGGGCCACGGAGCGGGCATTCGCCTCTGCGGTCCGGCAGCGCATCAGGGTGCGAAGGATCAGGTCATGAACCTGATCGGGCGTCATCGTGACCATGGCTCAGACCCTTTCCGCAAGGTGGTCCAGGACCCGGTCGGCGATCAGGCTGCTGACCCGGACATTGGCCTGAGCGGTGACGCCGGCGATATGCGGCGTCAGGATCAGGTTCGACAGGCCCGCGAAACGCTGACCGGCCTCGGCGGTCAGGGGCTCGACCTCGAACACGTCCAGCGCGGCACCGGCCAGATGCCCCTGCCGCAGGGCATCGGCCAAGGCATCCTCGTCCACGACACCGCCCCGGGCCGCATTGATCAGCACCGCGCCGGGACGCATGGCGCGCAACGCGGCGGCGTCGATCATGTGGCGCGTCTGCGGGGTCAGCGGCACATGCAGGCTGATGACATCCGATCCCGCCAGCAGCACCGCGCGCGACACGGGGGCGACATCGCCCCAGGCCGGATCATCGGCGGGCAGGTGCGGATCATGGGCGATGACCCTCATGCCCATCGCCTGCGCCCGCCGCGCAACATGCCGCGCGATGGCGCCATAGCCCATCAGGCCCAGGGTCAGGGCCGAGGCCTCGGTCCCGATCAGGTCCTGGCGGGGCCACTCGCCCGCGACGACCCGGTCGGTCGCCGCGTAAGCTCCGCGCAGCAGCATCATCGCGGTGGTGATGACATATTCCGCCACCGCCAGATCATTGGCCCCGGTGGCGGGCCAGACCGTGATGCCGCGCGCCTGACAGCCCTCCATGTCGATATTGTCCAACCCCACGCCAAGCCGCCCGACCGCCTGCAGCCGAGGCGCCGCCGCCAGCAGATCAGTATCGACGCGGGTGCGGTTGCGCACAATCAGCACGTCGGTCGTGGCGACCTGGGCCAGCAGATCGGCGCGGCGGTCGACCAGATCGGGCGCATAAAGCGTGTCATGGGACGCCGCGATCCGCTGCACCGCAGCCTCGTCCATGAATTCGGTGATGACGATACGCGACATGGCGTTTCCTTTCCTAGAACAGCAGTGCCTGGGGCAGGGGCACGTTCAGCACCCTGTCCAGCGTCAGATAAAAGCCCACCACCATCGCCAGCAGGCAGGCCAGATAGACCGCCAGACGGCGCGCGGTCAGGCGCCCGAACTGGCCCGTCAGCATCAGGATGATGCAGGCCGCAAGCGAGGTGATGAACAGCCCCAGATGCGGAAAGACCAGCGCCCAGCCCAGCATCGTGGCGGCCAGCACCAGGCCGCGCACCGTGCCGTCCGCGCCCGCGCCTTCGGCATTGATGCCGCCGTGACCGCGCAGGCTGCGCAGGATCTGCAGGACCGACAGCCCCGCCAGCGCGCCGCCGATGGCATAGGGAAAGGCCGCGGCCATGGGCGACAGGCCCCGCGCCTGCATCAGCATCACGACCGCCAGCCCCAGGAACATGACCGATCCCGCAAGGCCCGCCCGGTCCACTCGGGTCGTCGCCGCGATGCCGTCGCGGGCGCTGTCCTGGGCCACCAGCCTCCGCGCCGTGCGGCCGCGCAGCAGCGGCAGCATCATCGTCAGCAGGATCAGCGCGACGATGGCCCAGCTGATCGGCCGGTTCAGCAGCAGCTGGCCCATGAAGTCGCCGCGCGCGCCGCCGATCATCCAGGCGCGCATGAAGCCCTGTTCCGCGATCTGGCCCAGGACCAGCCCCAACACGATGGGCGAGGCGCCGAACCCCGCCAGCCCCGCGGCCCATCCGACCAGCCCCAGCACCACCATGACCAGCACGTCATGCGGGTTGGCGTGGATGGCAAAGCTGCCGATGACGGTCATGAAGGCGATCAGCGGCACCAGCATCGCCTTGGGAACGTTGGTGATAAAGCGGAACGCGTAGCGCCCGACAATAAGGCCCACCGGCAGCATCAGCAGCGTGGCGATGACCAGCCCGGTCATGAAGACGTAAACTGTATCGTCCCCCGACTGGAACAGCGACGGCCCCACCCGGATGCCCTGCACCATCAGCGCGCCCATGATCACCGCATCGGGCGGCGTGCCCGGAATGCCCAGCACCAGCGTCGGGATGAAGCCGCCGCCGACGGTCGCGTTGTTCGCGCTTTCGGTGGCCAGCACGCCGCCCGGCTCTCCCTTGCCGAAATTGGCGGCGTTCCTGGAGGCGCGGCGCGCCTCGGAATAGGCGATCAGCGAGGCTATGGACCCACCTGCCCCCGGCAGGATCCCAACCAGCGTGCCGATCAGCGATGATCTGATGAGGTTGAACCAGTTCTTGAACGAGATCCCGATGGCCTCGAACAGGCGAAAGCCGCGCGCCTCGCCGGGGTCCAGATGCTGATCCGGGGTGGCGACCATGCCGATCAGCACGGGGATGCAGTATAGCCCGATCAGGGCCGCAATGATATCAACGCCGCCCAGCATCGAGGGCATGCCTCCGGTGAACCGCATGTCGCCGCCGATGACGGCCACGCCGATCATCGACAGGAACAGCCCGAACATGCCGCCCATCAGGCCCTTGACCAGATTGCCCTGCGACAGCGTCGCGATCAGCGTCAGGCCCAGAATGGCCAGCCAGAAATACTCGGTCGATTGAAAGGCCAGCGCCAGCGTGGCCAGCCGCGGTGCCAGCGTGATCAGCAGGATCGCGCCCACCATGCCGCCAAAGACGCTGGCGATGGTGGCCAGCGTCACCGCCAGATCGCCATCGCCGCGTCGGGCCATGGGATAGCCGTCGAAGGTGGTGGCGATGGCACTGGGCGTACCCGGCGTGTTGACCAGGATCGCGGCGAAGGCGCCGCCATAGATCGCGCCGGTATAGATCGCCCCCAGCATGATCAGCCCCGATGCCGGGTCCATCGCGAAGGTGAAGGGCACCAGAACGGCGATGGCCATGGTGGCCGATAGTCCTGGCAAGGCACCGATGATTGTGCCGCCCAGTACCCCCAGCAGCGCCAGAAGCAGGTTCATCGGGCTGAGCGCTTCGAACAGAATGGTTGCTGCATTGGTCATGGTTCACCCCCTTGGACGTGGCACAGGTCCACCGCCGGGCCGCCGCGCGGGCGGTCCGGCGGCGGTCGTGATGCGGCCTATTGCTGCAATTGCTGGGCGATGGCAGTATAGGCCTCGATCCGCTCTGCCATGAAGGCGTCCATCTCGGCATAGGGGACGTCGATCAGGGCATAGCCGTCATTCTCCATCTGCTCGCGGAAGGACGGGTCCTGGTTGATCTGGCCGATGATGTCGGACAGCTGGGTGCGGACCTCCTCGGGCGTCGAGGCGGGCACGCCGATGCCGCGATAGGCGCCGCCGACCATCTCGATCCCCAGCTCGCGGAAGGTGGGGCTGTCGGGGAACAGCGGGTGGCGTTCCTCGGTCGCGACGGCCAGGACGCGGGTGGCGTCGCCCTGACGCACGGCCACGGTGGTATAGCCCCACAGCATGTCCACCTCTCCGCCGACCAGCGCGGTCTCGGTCGCGCCGGTGCCGGTATAGGGGATATAGGTCGTCTCGACCCCGGTCTCGTTCATGAACACCTGATTGGCGATGTGATTGGCCGAATTGGTGGCCGATCCGCCCGCCGTGACGCCGCCGGGCATCGCATTGGCCGCGTCGATCACGTCCTGAACGGTCTGGAACGGGCTGTCATTGGCGACCATCAGCGCGTCGGGGGTAAAGTGGAACATATAGACGTTGGTGATGTCCTCGGTCGTATAGCCGGGGTCCTGCAGCATCGGCTGCAGCACGATATGCGGCAGGTTGGTGCCCATGATCGTCTGCCCGTCGCCGCTGATGCCGTTCAGCCCGGCCCAGGCCTGCGCACCGCCCGCGCCCGGCAGATACTGCACGATCATGTCGTGGCCGGTCAGCTCGCGGAACCGCGCCTGCTGATAACGCGCGGTCACGTCGCTTTCCCCGCCTGCGTTGAACGGGATGATATAGGTGACCGGCCCGTCCGGATAGGCCAGCGCGGCCCCCGCGGTTCCCATCAGTGCAAGGCTGGCCGCGCCGATCAGGCGCCGTGTCGTCGTTCCGATCATGGGTCTCTCCTCCCGTTTCGTGAATGGTCCCGTTGATGCCCAGTGCCTACCGCCCCCCTCCTCAAAGGCGCGGCAGGCGGGCCTCGCTCAGGCGCTGCGATACAGTTTGGTCATCGAGAATTCCCGGTGACCCAAGGCCTCGGCGGCAGTCAGGCGGCCATTGGCGGTGCGCATGATCATCTCGATCAGGCTGTCGCCGGCCTGGTCGATAGTCATCTCGCGTGTCAGGACGCCGGTCACGTCTACGTCGATATGCTCCGACATCGTGCGCAGCGTACGCGGATTGCCCGAGATCTTGATGACCGGCACGATCGGGTTGCCGACCACATTGCCCTGCCCGGTCGGGAAGGTGTGGATGACATAGCCGCCCGCCGCCATCAGCGTCACGCATTCCGCCGCCGCCGACGAGCTGTCCATGAAATACAGCCCCGGCCCCTTCTCGGGCGTCTCGGCCGGGCCGATCGCGTCGATATAGGTCGAGGTGCGGCCGATCTTTTCCAGATTGCCCATGGCCTTTTCCTCGATGGTCGTCAGACCGCCCAGGATGTTGCCCTTGGTCGGCTGGCTGTCCGACAGGTCCGACGTCTTGAACGCCTCGATCACGTCGTCCTGATAGGCCTTCCAGATCGCCTTGAACTTGGCGGCGGTTTCCGGGTTCGCGGCGCGCGTCTCGCAGATATGCTCGGCGCCGGTGATCTCGGACGTCTCGCCAAAGCAGCCATAGATGCCCTGCGGCAGCAGCTTGTCATACATGTTGCCGACCGTCGGACAGGAGGATAGACCCGTGGTCGTGTCGCTTTCCCCGCATTTGGTCGAGATCCACAGATCGCTGACCGGGCAATCCTCCTTTTGCAGCTCGCTGGCCCAGTGGACGTATTCCTTGGCCTTCCAGCTGGCCTGGCGGATCGTCTCGAAATCGCCCTTCTGCTCGATGGAAAAGCCGGTGACGGGCTTGCCGGTCTTGGCGATGCCGTCGACGATGACCTTGGTCCATTCCGGTTCGATCCCGATCACGATCACGGCGGCGACATTGGGGTTCGCGCCGGTGCCGATGATGGTGCGGAAATGCAGCTCGAGGTCCTCGCCGAACTGCAGGCGGCCATAGGCATGCGGCAGGGCCATCGTGCCCTTGACGTTGTTGGCCACCGCCTCGCAGGCCGCGTTCGAGATGTCGTCGACCGGCAGGATCAGGACATGGTTGCGCACGCCCACGCGGCCATTCTCGCGGCGCCATGCCTTGACGGTCGAATTGCTGAAATCAAGCGCCATGGCTTACCACCTCTTTGTCTTGCAGTTTTGCGTATGGACATGGCCGCCGACCTCGGCGTCGCCGATCATGCGGCCGATGTCCTCGCCATATTTGATGACAGTGTCGCCCGCCTTCAGCGGCTTCAGCGCGACCTTGTGTCCGATGGGGATGTCGGCCTTGGCCGTCAGGCGGAAATCCGAATTGTCGGCGGTGACCACGCACAGCATCTCGGTGCCGGCGGTCAGATCCTCGACGACGACGACACCGACATTGTCCTCGCGGTCATGGACCAGAAGTTGCGGAATACTCAAGTGACCCTCCCTTTGGCAGATGAATGAACCTCTCCGGATCACGACATAACATATATATTAACTCTTATACAAGACTTGTTATGCCTTACTTGCGGGCGGTCGCGGCGCGGTGCTATTCTTGGCGAAAATCAGGATGTGCCATGGCCGCTTCGCTCTATCAGACCGTCATCGACTCGATCGTGGCACGCATCGCGGCGGGCGATCTGCTGCCCGGTGGGATGCTGCCAAGCGAGACCCAGCTGGCGCAGGACAGCGGTGTGTCGCAGGGCACCGCGCGCAAGGCGCTGATGATGCTGGAACAGCACGGCATCGTGCGCCGCGAGCAGGGCCGCGGAACCTTCGTCACGGCCCGAACGCCGGAATCCTCGCTGTTCAACTTCTTTCGGCTTCGCCCGCCGGATGGCCACGTGGTCCAGCCCGAGGTGCTGGACGAGCGTATCCGCCAGCGCCCCGCCACGCCCGACGAGCAGCGGACTCTCCATGGCGCACCCGCTACGGTGATCGAGATCCGGCGCCTGCGCAGCCTGCTGGGCCGGCCCCGGGTGATCGAGACCGCCGTCCTTCCCGCCGATCTTTTCGCCGGGATCGAGCGCCGCAGCCCGCTGCCAAGTGCGCTGTATGTCCTGTATCAGCAAGCCTACGGCCTGATCGTCCTGCATGCCGACGAGGCGATCACCGCCTGCGCCGCCCGGGGACAGGACGCGGCGGATCTGCAGGTCGCCGAGGGCACGCCCATCCTGCAGGTAGAGCGTCGCGCGCAGGATATTCTGGGGCGCCTGATCGAACGCCGTCTCAGCCTCTATCTGACCACCGACATGGGCTATATGGTCCGGCTGGACTAAGCGCGGGCCGCCCAGATTTCAGCGGTTGCGCCGCGATGTCGCCCGCGCCTGCAGCTGGTCCAGGGCATCGGCATTGTCCCGCCCCCAGGCATAGACCAGCTCGACCAGGGCAACGAACCGGATGCCCAGGGGCGTCAGGCTGTATTCGACCGCCGGTGGGACCGTGCTTTCGACATGGCGGTCGATCAGGCCGCTCTCCTCCATCTCGCGCAGCGTCTGCACCAGCATCTTCTTGGAGATCCCCGGCAGGCTGCGCAACAGTACGCCGTTGCGGGCCGCACCCCCGTGCTGGGCGTGCAGCGTGTGCAGGATCATGCTGGTCCATTTGGTGGCAAAGATCTCCATCGTGCGGCGGGGGGCGCAATCCTCGCGCCAGTCCTGTTCGTCGCTTCCGGGCTGCATGGTGGTTACCTCTTGGTGGCTATGTCCCAATTTGGTGCCGTCTGGCACGCCGGACGCGCGGTGACTAGGTCCTCTGACAGCACAAGGACAGGAGAATTCCATGACACGAACCGCATTGGTGGTCGGCGCGACCGGCATCCAGGGTCAGGCGATTGCCGAACAGCTGGTCGGAGAGGGCTGGACCGTCCTCGGCCTCAGCCGCAACCCGCAGCCGCAGGCAGGCGTGACACCCGTCGCTGCCGACCTGCTGGACCCGGCCTCGGTCGTGGCGGCGCTGGACGGGCTGGCGCCGACGCATGTGTTCCTGACCACATGGCTGCGCCAGCCGACCGAGGCCGAGAACATCCGTGTCAACGCGCTGATGCTGCGCAACCTGTTTGACGGCCTGCGCCCCCTTGGAACGGTGCGGCACGTGGCGCTGGTGACCGGGCTCAAGCATTACTTGGGATCCTTCGAGGCCTATGGCCAGGGCCAGCTGCCGCAGACGCCGTTCCGCGAGGATCAGGGCCGTCTGGACATCGAGAATTTCTACTACGCCCAAGAGGATGAGCTGTTCGCAGCCGCCAAGCGCGACGGGTTCGGCTGGAGCGTCCACCGCCCCCATACCGTGATCGGCAAGGCCGTCGGCAACGCGATGAACATGGGCACGACCCTTGCGGTCTATGCCGCGATCTGCCGCGAGACGGGGCGCCCATTCCGCTTTCCGGGCTCCGCAGCGCAATGGAACAGCCTGACCGACATGACCGACGCGCGCCAGCTGGCAGCCCAGGTCATCTGGGCCGCCGAGACGCCCGCCGCCCGCAATCAGGCGTTCAACATCGTGAACGGCGATGTCTTTCGCTGGAGCTGGATGTGGCATCGCCTGGCCGGCTGGTTCGGGATCGAGGCTGAGGATTTCGACGGTGTCGCCCGCCCCCTGGCCGTTCAGATGGCCGATGATGCCCGGATCTGGTCGCGCATCGCGGCGCGGGACGGGTTGATCGAAGGCGACATCACGCGCCTGATCTCTCCGTGGCACACCGACGCCGATCTGGGGCGCCCGATCGAGGTCGTGACCGACATGTCCAAAAGCCGCAAGCTGGGTTTCACGGCCTATCGCGCGACGGACGAGGCCTTCCTGGACTTGTTCGAACGCCTGCGGGCGGATCGTATCATCCCCTAGGCGCCCTGCATTGCCTCATCTGTGCGACCGCGCCTGCGGATGGCTTAGCATCGACCCTTTTGGCGGGCGCCCCTGTGCTAAAGGGCGGCGATCAGCACCGCCGTCCACAGGATCAGCGTGGCGGCGACGGTGACGGGGATCAGGGGCGACGCGCCCTGGGCATCGTCGCGGGGGGTGGTGCGGCGCAGATAGGCTTCGGTCTGGATGTCGAACATGGGAACCTCCGGTCTGGATGTCCTGGGGGTCAGGCCAGCCCTTGGGCGGGCCGCAGCGGGAATGGCGCGCGCGTGCCGAACCGGCGGCGCAGGGCCGATGGGCGCGCGGTCCGCACCAGCAGGCGGTCGCGCAGATCCTTGCCCCCCGCCCAGGGGCCAAAGCCCGATGCGGCGTTGATATGGCCGGCATGGCCGATGTCATGCACCTCCGTCCCCCACAGCTCCGCGACCTGGCGCGCCTGATCGAAGGGCATCCAGGGGTCGTTGCGGCTGGCCACCACGGTCGCCGGCACGTCGAACCGCTGGCGGGGCAGGGCGCCAAAGCGGGCGGTGCGGTCGGACGTCATGGGATCGGCAGGCGCGACCAGCAGGGCGGCCCGCACCCGCAGTCCCGGCCAGCGTGCCAGCAGATGCGCGATGGTCACGGCGCCAAGCGAGTGGCCGACCAGGATGCTGTCGGGATGGGCCATGATATGGACAGCCAGCGTGGCCTCCCAGACCTCGCGGACAGGACGTGCGGTGTCGCCCATGTCCAGCAGCATCGCGGTCGGGTCGGTGCGGGCCCACCAGTCCTGCCAGTGAGGCGCAGGCGAGCCGTCAAGGCCGGGGACGATCAGGGTCTTGGTCATCGCGCTCTCCGTTAATCCTGCCTAAGACTACAATGATAGTCGGGTATTTGGGTTCCAAAGATCGCCCTGAAAAGAGAACGGCTATCTACAGTCGGGGTCCGCCGCCTTGACCTGCTTTCCGTCGGATCATTGGGTGCGACCCACCCTAAGGCTGGGGGACGTCGTCGGGCGCGCCAATCCGGGATCGGCCACGGCACAGCCGCCCCGTCCCTGACGGTCGACAGGCCGTCAGGCGTGCGACGGGTCCGCGCGCCCGGCATCGGGGGACAGGCTGCGGCGCAGGACGGTCTGCACATCGGTCATCGTCAGGCCATGTGTGGCGGATGCGTTCTGAATGATGGCGAAGCTTTCCCATGTCTCGGGCGCGAAGACCCGCATTTGCAGGTTCAGGCCGCCCGCATAATCCGCCGCCATCAGACGGTTCACGACCGCCAGCCCCTCACCCTCCGAGACCAGGCGGCAGATCGGACCCACCCCCTCGACCGAGATCCGCGAATAGGGTTGCCTGCCGGACTGCCGGAACGCCGCGGTGACGGCCTGCCAGGATGGGGCACCCTCGCTGGTGCGGATCAGATGGCGGCCTCCGATCGCGTCGGGGCCCACGCGGTCCAGCGCGGTCAGCGGGTCGTCGGCCCGCATCACCACGACCAGCGGCGCGTCGATGATGGGCAGGATGCGCAGCCGCCAGTCGGACACGGGCAGCTTGACGATGGCCTGATCCATCCGCCCTTCGGCCACGGCCGCGATCAGGTCCGGATACCGGCCGAATTTCAGCGCGATCGACAGGTTCGGAAACTGCTGCCGCAGATCGCGCGCCATGCGCGGCAGAAGGGTCAACGACAGCGACCGGGGGGCGCCGAAGGTCAGCACCTGGTCATCCCCCCGACCGATCCCAAGCCGGGCGAGGTTCTGATGCGCCTCAAAGACCTGCGCGGCCCGTTCGAACACCTGCTCGGCGGCCTGCGTGGGTGTCAGGCGACCGCCTTCGCGCCGAAACAGCGGGCGGCCCAGTTGCGCCTCGATGGCGCGCAGGTCGGCAGAGACCTGGCTCTGGGACCGGCCCGTGACCTCGGCGGCGCGGGCCGTGGTGCCATGTGCAAAGACCGCCTGAAACGATTGGAGCTGCACCAGACTGAACATGGGCCTACCGTAAAATCACTAGATGAATTGATATCCTAGTAATGTGGACGCTGCCTGTCCATGCCGCCACGCTGCATCCTCAGGAGGATTCGCAATGGCGGCATATCTTGTCAGACGGCTGGCACAGGCGGCATTCGTGCTGCTGCTGGTGTCGCCTTGTCTTCATGGGCGTCTATGCCATCGGCGATCCGGTGCAGATGCTGGTGCCGCCCGACGCCACCGCGGCCGAGGTCGAACGCGCTCGCGTGGCCCTGGGCCTGGATCAGCCGATCCTGGTGCAATACTGGCTGTATCTGACCGGGCTGTTCCAGGGCGATCTGGGAACATCGTTCGTCTATAACCAGCCGACCATCGACCTGGTGCTGCAACGCCTGCCGGCCACGGTCGAGCTGGGGCTGGCGGCCTTCGTGATGTCGCTGGTCATCGGCCTGCCGCTTGGCCTGATCGCGGGCTATCGGGCCGGCAGCATGACCGATGACGGCATCATGAACGGGTCGATCTTTGCCTATTCGCTGCCGAATTTCTGGCAGGGGCTGCTGTTGATCCTGCTGTTCGCGGTGCAGCTGCGCTGGTTTCCGTCGGGCGGGCGCGGCGATACCGGCACTGTCATGGGCATCGAGACCAGCCTGGTGACCGCCAGCGGCTGGTCGCATATCTTTCTGCCCGCCTTCAACCTGGCGCTGTTCAACGCGGCCATGGTGATCCGCCTGACGCGCGCGCAGGTGCAGGCGGCGATGATCAGCGAATATGTCCGCTATGCCCGCGCCAAGGGCGTCCCCGAAGGCCGCATCCTGATGCGCCATGCGTTCCGCAACGTGCTGATCCCGCTGGTCACCGTGCTGGGGCTGGAGCTGGGGAACCTGCTGGCCTACGGCATCATCACCGAGACGGTATTCAACTGGCCCGGCATGGGGCAGCTGCTGATCAATTCGATCAACGTGGTCGATCGGCCGGTGATCGTGGGCTATCTGCTGATCGTCGTGGCGATGTTCGTCATCATCAACCTGATCGTGGACCTGACCTATACCCTGCTGGACCCGCGCATCCGCCTTGGAGGGAAACCGGCATGAGGCACGCCATCCTTTCCCTGCGTCGCGCGCCCTTTGCGCTGTTCTGCCTGGGCCTGTTCCTGGTGATCGTGGCGGCAGCCCTGCTGGCGCCCTGGATCGCGCCGCAGGACCCCTATGACAATGCGGTCGTCGATTTCTTTGACAGCAACCTGCCGCCGGGATCGCCGTCGGGCATGGGCGGGCTGACCTATTGGCTGGGCACCGATGCCCTGGGACGCGACCTGTGGTCGGCGATCCTTTACGGTCTGCGGATCACGCTGACGGTGGCGGCGACGGCCTCGGTTCTGGCGCTGGTGATCGGGGTGCTGGCGGGGCTGGTCTCGGCCTATGCGGGGGGCTGGGTCGATGCGGTCATCATGCGGCTGGTCGATATCCTGCTGGGCTTTCCGACGATCCTGGTCGCGCTGACCATCATGGCGCTGGCGGGTGCGGGGACCGGCAACCTGATCCTGGCGCTGGTCGTCGCGCAATGGCCCTATTACGCGCGCACCGCCAGGTCCGCCGCCCTGGTCGAGATCGGGCAGGATTATATCGAGGCCGCCCGCTGCCTGGAGCTGCCGCATTGGCGCATCATCCTGCGGCATCTGCTGCCCAATGCGATCTCTCCCATTATGGTGGTGCTGACGCTGCAACTGGCGCATGCGGTGGCGATCGAGGCCTCGCTGTCCTTCCTGGGCCTGGGCACCTCGATCGAGCGGCCGTCCCTTGGCCTGCTGATCGCCAACGGTTCGCGCGAGATCCTGTCGGGGCACACCTGGGCGCTGATCTATCCGGGCCTGGCGCTGGCGGCGCTGATCTTCACCGTGAACGTGTTCGGCGACCGCATCCGCCGCGCCCTGAACCCGCAGGAGGCCTGACATGCTGACGGTCGAGACCCTCGTGACATCGCTGACGGCCAAGGGCACCCCCATCGTGCGCGGCGTCAGCTTCGACGTGCAGCCGGGCCAGATCCTGGGCGTGGTGGGCGAAAGCGGATCGGGCAAGTCGATGATGGCCTATTCGCTGATCGACCTTCTGCCGCGCGGCATCGCCATCGCGGGCGGGCGGGTGATCTTTGACGGCCAGGACCTGACCGCGATGCCGATGGCCCAGCTGCGCCGGTTGCGCGGCGACCGGATCGCGATGATCTTTCAGGACCCGATGGTCGCGCTGAACCCCGTCCTGACCATCGGAGAGCAGATGATCGAGGCGGTGCTGGCCCATCGCCGCGTCACCCGACAGGCCGCCCGGGCCCGCTGCATCGCGGTGCTGGCCCGCGTCGGCATCCCGTCGCCTGAGGAACGCATGGCGGCCTATCCGCATGAATTCTCGGGCGGGATGCGACAGCGCGTGGTCATCGCCATCGCCTTTCTGAATGACCCCGCACTGATCATCGCGAACGAGGCCACGACCGCGCTGGACGTGACCATCCAAAGCCAGATCATCGCCGAAATCCAGGGCCTGGCGGCCGAGACCGGCGCGGCGATCCTGTGGATCACGCATGACCTGTCGCTGCTGTCGGGTTTCGCCGATCATGTCATGGTCATGTATGCGGGCCAGGTGGTCGAGACGGCGCCTGCCGAACGCATATTCCCCGCCCCCCGTCACCCCTATACCGCCGCCCTGATGGAGGCCGTGCCGGTCCCCGGCCGCACCCGTCTGGCGAACCTGCCCGGCGTCCCGCCCGCGCTGGACGCGCTGCCCACGGGCTGCGCCTTTGCGCCGCGCTGTCCGCGCGTCCAGCCGCTGTGCCGCGAACAGGCGCCGCCGGTGACGGACGGCGCGCGCTGTCATTTCCCGCTGGAGGCCAAGCCATGAGCGTTCTGGAGCTGTCCGACATCCGCCGCGTCTTTTCCCGCAATGACGGCGCGCTGGACCGGGCGATGAACCGCGTGGGCCTGGGCCGCAAGGCGCAGCATCTGGTGGCGGTGGACGACGTGTCCCTGCGGCTGGAACCGGGCGAGATGCTGGGCATCGTCGGCGAATCCGGCTGCGGCAAGTCCACCCTGGGCCGGATCGCGGCGCAGCTGCTGCCCGCATCGGGCGGCACCGTCACCTGGCAGGGCCGGCCCATCGCGCAGATGCCCCCGCGCGAGGCCCGCGCGGCGCGGCGCAAGATCCAGATGGTGTTCCAGAACCCCTATGCCAGCCTGAACCCTGCCATGAGCGTGGCCCGGACCATCCTGGAGGCGCCGCTGTCCCACGGCCTGATCCGCCGCAGGGACAGTGCTGCGTTTCTGGCGCAGATGCTGGACAAGGTGGGCCTTTCCCCCGATCTGGCCGACCGCCGCCCCCACGCCCTGTCGGGTGGCCAGCGCCAGCGCGTCGGCATCGCCCGCGCCCTGGCCGTCAGCCCCGAGGTGGTGATCTTTGACGAGGCGGTGGCCGCGCTGGACGTGTCGGTGCAGGCGCAGATCCTGAACCTGCTGGTCGATCTCAAGGCGCAGGGCGGGTTCGCGTCGATGTTCATCAGCCACGACCTGAATGTGGTGCGCTTCATCTCGGACCGGATCGCGATCCTGTATCTGGGCCGCCTGGTCGAGATCGCCGACCGCGACACGATCTTTGCCCGCGCGCACCACCCCTATACCCGCGCGCTGCTGGCCGAGGCGCCGCAGCTGGGCGGCGCGAAACGCCGGTTCACCGCGCTGAAGGGAGAGCTGCCCTCGCCGCTGAACCCGCCCTCGGGCTGCCATTTCCACCCGCGTTGCCCGCATGCGACCGATCTGTGCCGCAGCACCCGGCCCGCCCTGCGCGATATCGGCGCGGGCCACAGATCCGCCTGTCATTACGACCTGCCGCAGGTCGCCCCCCAGACCCAAGGAACCTGACATGACCGCCCGTCTGTTGCTGACCACCGCCATTCTGGCCGCCACAACCGCTGCCGCCTCGGCCGAGACCCTGCGTATGGCGCTCAAGGCCGAACACCCCTCGGTCGATCCGCATTTCTCGCGCACCTCGCCGGGGTAGAACACCGCGTCGCACATCTTCGAGGGGTTGGCGGGCATCGACGAGACGCTGCAGCCCGTGCCCCTGCTGGCGGAAGCTTGGGAGAACATCGACCCGACCACATGGCGCATCCGCCTGCGCGACGGCGTGACGTTCCACGATGGCAGCACGCTGGACGCGCAGGACGTGATCACGACATTCGAGCGCATCCCGAACGTGGCCAATTCGCCCGCCTCGTTTGAAAGCAATGTCGCGGCCATCGCCACCATCAAGGCCGAGGATGACCTGAGCCTGCTGATCACCACGCATGAACCCACGCCGGACCTGATCGAGCAAATCGGATCGGTCTATATCCTGCCGTCCGAGCTGGGCACCGAAATCTCCAGCCGCGATTTCGACGCAGGCACGGCGGCGATCGGCACCGGGCCCTGGCGCTATGGTGGCTGGACCCCGAACGAACGCCTGACCCTGACCGCCTTCGACGATTACTGGGGCGACGCGCCCGCCTTTTCGGATGTGCTGATCCGGTTCATCCCCAACGATGCGGGCCGGGTCGCGGCGCTGATCGCGGGCGATGTGGACGTGATCGACGCGGTGCCCGCCGGTGACGTCCCCGCCATCGAAGGGCGCAGCGGCGCGCAGATGGTAGCCGAGACGACCGGCCGCCTGATCTATCTGGCGTTGGACAGCGAACGCGAGGACAGCCCCTTTGTCAGCGCCCCCCAGGGCGGCAACCCGCTGCAGGACGTGCGCGTGCGTCAGGCCCTGTCGCTGATGCTGGACCGATCAGGTTCCCGTGCCGCAGGCCGACGCCGATGCCGCCCGCGCCCTGCTGGCCGAGGCGGGCTATCCCGACGGCTTCAGCATCACCCTGCACGGCCCCAACAACCGCTATCAGAACGACGCGCAGATCCTGCAGGCGGTCAGCCAGCTGTTCGCGCGCGCGGGACTGACCTCGACCGTCGAGGCGATGCCGTCCAACATCTTCTTCGACCGCGCCAGCCAGCAGGAATTCTCGGCCTTTCTTGGCGGGTTCGGGACGACCACGGGCAGCGCGATCCGCGGATTGCAGCAGGTGATCGCCACGAATGACGCGGATGCGGGCACCGGCGGCTTTAACCGCACCCGCTTTTCCGATCCGGAATTCGACGCGCTGGTCGCGCAGGCCTTTGACGAGGCCGAGCGCGACGCGCTGCTGGCGCAGGCCACGGTGCGCGCCTTCACCGATCAACAGGCGATCATCCCGCTGCATTTCGAACAGCAGATCTGGGCGCTGCGCGAGGGGCTGACCTATGACGCCCGCCCGATCGAGCGGACGCTGGCCCAGGACATCCGCCCCGCCGATTAAGGCGCGACAAAGGACGCAGATCATGCAGACGCAGATGGTGGTGATGCGGGACGGGGTCCGTCTCGCAACGGATATCCACATGCCTGACGGACCCGGGCCTTGGCCTGTGATCCTGGAACGCACGCCCTATGACCGGCAGGGGGTGTCTGGATCAGAGGTGGCGCTGGACCGCCCCGACCCGCTGACCCGCGCCGAGCTGGGGCGCATCATGGCGCGGCGCGGCTATGCGGTGGTGATGCAGGACGTGCGCGGCCGCTATGGCTCCGAAGGCGTGTTCCAGAAATACGTCAACGAGGCCGAGGACGGCGTCGACACCCACCACTGGCTGCTGGAACAGCCCTGGTGCGACGGGCGCATCTGCACGATGGGCCTGTCCTATGGGGCGCATACGCAGCTGGCCTCGGCGGTCGCGGGGGCGCCGGGCATCGCGGCCATGGCCATCGACACGGGCGGGCTGATGGATGCCTGGCGCCATTCGGTCCGCTATGGCGGCGCCTTCGAGCAGAAGCAGGTCACATGGGCCTTTCGCCACGCGGCCAAGGCTCTGCGGGAGCGGGGGCGCACGGCGGATGCCGCGACGGTCGAGGCCATCGACATCCGTGCCGCCCTGCTGCAGGGGGATTGGCGCCCCGGCCACTCCCCCCTGGCCCTGGCCCCGGATTACGAGGCGATGCTGCTGCGGCTGTGGGCGATGGGGCCGGACGACCCCGCCCTGAACCTGCCCGCAACCAAGGCCGCCGCGTATTTCGACCGCTTTCCCGACGTGCCGGTCCTGCTTTTGGGCAGTTGGAACGATCCCTATGCCCGCAACATGCTGGATCTGGCCCAAGCCATCGGGGCGCGCAACACCGCCCCCCTGCGCCAGATCTTCGGGCCCTGGCTGCATGGCCGCCGCAGCACCGGTCTGGTGGGCCAGGCGGATTTCGGCGACGGCGCGACCATCGACACGGCCACGGGCCGCGATTGGGTCACGCTGAGACTGGACTGGTTCGATCATGCGATGGGGCGGGCCGGGATGCCCCTGGATCACAACCTGTTCTGGCAGATGTCGGCGGGCCGATGGCCGGCCATGGAGGGGCAATGGTCCACGCGGCGTGACGGGCCGGACGCGGATTGCGCCCTGGGCGTCGACGATGTCACGCTGCGCTTTGATCCCGCGCAGCCCCACCCGACCCCGGGCGGGGCGGTCACGTCCGGAGGCGCCATCATGGCCGGGGGCATGTTCGATCAGCGCGGATTGGGCACATTGAACCATCCGGGCTCCGCGACCGTCTTCGCCGAGCCGCTGGCAGCTGATCTGTCGTTGTCGGATGGGGCGGTCACGGCCATCTGCGATGCACCCGGCCGCTTTGATCTGCACGCGGTCATCGTCGAGGCTCTGCCCTGCGGTGCGGTCGTCAACATCACCGACGGCATCGCGCGCGTGTCCGGGCCGGGGGCGGTGACCGTGGACTTGGCGCCGACCTTTTACCGGGCGCGGCGGGGAAATCGGTTGGGGCTGATCCTGGCCGCATCCAGCTTTCCCCGGTTCGATTGCGCGATGGGGCAGGCGGGGGATGTGCGGGTCCGGAACGCCACGCTTTGCCTGAACCCGCGCCGGGGGTGATCCCGCCGCAGGCCCCTGCGAAAGGCGGCGCGGTCAGGGGCCGGACCCGGGCGTGAACGCCGCGACAAAGGCCGCCACAGCGGCGTCGCTGTCACCCTCGGCGAAGGCCTCCATCCCGATCGGACCGCGATACCCCATCCGCACCAGCGCTGCGGCGATGGTGGGATAGTTGATCTCGCCGGTGCCGGGCTCGCAGCGGCCGGGGTTGTCGGCAACCTGGATCTCTCCGATCCAGGGCTGGCACCGTTCGCACCAGCGGATCAGGTCGCCCTCTCCGATCTGGGTGTGATACAGGTCCAGGTTCATGCGCAGCTGGGGCCGGTCAATAGACGACACCAGCGCCAGCACATCGCCCGTCGATGCGAAGGGACAGCCGGGATGGTCGCGCGGGTTCAGGTTCTCCAGCGTGAAGACCACGCCCTCACGCTCGGCCAGATCGCAGATCCGGTTCAGCGTATCGCGCGCCCTGAGCCACATCGGGCCGGTGACGACATCATGCTGCACGATGGGAATGCCGTGATCGCCCAAGCCGGTGCCGTGCAGGTTCAGCCGCGCCACGCCAAGCCGCTTGCCGACCTGGATCGCCTCGCGCGCAGAGGCCAGCAGCATCGCGGCCCCGTCCTCATCCGCAAGCCGACCCTGCAGATAGCCGTTCATGATCGTATAGCGCGCCCCGACCGCGGCCAGCCGGTCCAGATCATGCCGGTCCCAGTTCCACAGGCCGACGCCCAGCCCCATCTCGGTCAGGCGCGCCGCGCGCCAGTCGATGGGGCGGTCCAGCCACAGCATCTCCGCACAGGCGGCCAGTTCAAAGGGTCGCGACATGGATGGGCCCTCCTCAGGCCAGATGCGCCATCTCGGGCGCGGCGACGAACCGCCAGTTGCGGCGGGGTCCGGCCATGACGTTGAGGTAATACAGCCCGAACCCGTGGGGGGCGCCGCAGGGGTGGTGCCCGCGCGGGACCAGCACCACGTCGTGATCGCGTACGGCCATCACCTCGTCCAGGCTGCCGTCATCGGTATAGACGCGCTGGACCGCCCAGCCATCGGCCGGGTTCAGGCGGTGGTAATAGGTCTCCTCCAGATAGGTGATGCGGGGGAAATCATCCTCGTCATGGCGGTGGCTGGGATAGGAGGACCAGTGGCCCGCGGGGGTAAAGACCTCGGTCACCAGCAGGCTGTCGCAGACATCCTCGGCCTCCATGGCGATGTTGTTGATCCAGCGCGTGTTGGTGCCCTCGCCGCGCTGCGTCAGGGTGATGCCGTCCGGACCAATGCGGCGCGCGGCGTGCCCGCCATGGCCGGGCGCGGAACAGACCGCGATGGTGCAATCGGTGACGGCCTCGGCCGCCCAGTCCTGGTCGTTGGGCACATAGAGGCAATGCGGCGGGGTCCGTTCGAACACGTCCATCCGCTCTCCCAGCACGCCCCAGTCCTGGCCCGCGGCGCGGAAGGCGGCCTTGCCCTCGACCATGACCAGCATCACCTCGCGCCCGCCTGTGGCCTCGGCGATGCGTTCGCCCGGGCGCAGGCGGTGCAGCGCAAAGCCCACGTAGCGCCAGCCCGCATCGGCGGGGGTGATCCGATGCACCGCGCCATGGGTGCCAAAGGGTCGTCTCAGCAAATCGGCCATGGCCTGCTCCTATTCCGTGTCACGGTCCAGCCCGGCCTCGCGGGCGGCGGCCTTCAGCGCCTTCAGCCCCATCGCCTGATAGGTCAACGGGTTGCGGACCACCGGGTCCTGTTCCGCCTCGATCACCAGCCAGCCCTCATAGCCGACATCGGCCAGGATGCGCAGCAGCGGCACGAAATCGATGGCCCCCTCCGGATCGCCCGGCACGGTAAAGGCCCCGGCCATGACGCCCTGCAGGAAGGACAACCCCTCGGCCCGCACCCGCTCGGTCACGGGGCGGCGGATGTTCTTGGCGTGGAAATGCGCGACGCGGGCCGCGTGGCGGCGCAGCACGGCCTCGGGGTCGCCCCCGCCAAAGGTGCAGTGCCCCGCATCGAACAGCAGATGCGTGGCAGGGCCTGTCGCGGCCATGAAGGCGTCGATCTCCTCGGGGCTTTCGACCACGGTGCCCATGTGGTGGTGATAGACCAGCGTGACGCCCTCCGCCGCCATCCAGGCCGCGAATTCCTCAATCCGGGCACCGAACGCCGCCATCTGATCGCCGGTCAGGCGGGGCCGGTCATTGACGGCGACATCGGGGCTGCCATGCACGGTGTTCGAACATTCGCAGACGATGCAAACCTTGCACCCGTTTGCCTTCAGCCGCGCCAGATGGGGCCCGACTGCTTCGATCTCCTCGGCGACGGACCGCGTCAGCAGATGCGTCGAATACCACCCCGAGATGAAGCGCAGCCCGTATTCCTCCAGCAGGGTTTTCAGTTCCTGCGGGTCCTCGGGCCAACGATGGCCGTTCTCGATGCCGTCAAACCCGATCTCTCGGCCCGCCTCGCGCAGGATCTGTTCGGTCGGGATATGGGCGCCGATGGACTGGTCGTCGTCATTGGCCCAGGCAATCGGGTTGGTGCCGTAAAGGATCATGGTCGTGCCTCAGTTGATCAGGGATTGCCGGGCGGCGTGGTCAAGATAGCGGGCATAGGCCTGTTTCAGCCTGTCAGTGCCGCCGGTCGCGGGAACGGCCACGTCCCACCAGTGACCCGCTCCCTCCAGCCCGTCGCCGGGACCGGGGCGGGCGGTGGTCTCGATCACGATGACGGTGGGAATGTCGCGCCCCCGCGCGGCGGCGATCTCCGCCTCCAGCGCGGGCAGGTCGTCGGCGCGGACGGCATGCGCGCCCATGCTGGCCGCATGGGCCACGAAATCGATCTGGGGCTGCGCCTCGACCCGGCTGTCCACATACATGTTGTTGAAGGGCGCGCCACCGGTATGCGCCTGCAGCCGGTTGATGCAGCCATAGCCGCGATTGTCGGTCAGGATCACCGTGAAGGGCACGCGCCGCATCACTGCGGTGGCCAATTCGCTGTTGGCCATCATATAGCTGCCATCGCCCACGAAACACAGCACCTGCCGGTCGGGCCGCGCCAGGGCCAGCCCCATCGCGCCCGCGATTTCATATCCCATGCAGGAGAAGCCGTATTCCAAATGATAGCCCCCCTGCGACGCCCGCCACAGCAGCTTCAGCGCCCCGGGCATGGTGCCCGCCGCGCACATCGCGATGCCGTCGGGCGCGGCGCGCTGGACCGCGCCGATCACCTGCGCATCGGTCGGCAGGCCCTCCGGCGGTGTCGCGCAATGCGGCCTGCATGTCCGGGCTAAAGCGCAGATCGCCCAAGGCCCTGCTCAGCGCCTCCAGCGCCACGCGCGCATCGGCGACCAGCGACACCGCGCCATGCTTGGCCGCGTCATAGGGCTGGACATTGACCGCCAGGATCGGCGCGTCGAACAGCGTCCGCGACCCGGTGGTAAAATCCTGCAGCCGCGTGCCCACCGCGATCACTAGATCCGCCGCCTGCGCCGCTCGGTTGGCCGCAGCCGACCCGTCCACCCCCGCTGCGCCCATATTCATCGGATGCGCCTGCGCCAGGGCGGACTTGCCCGCCTGCGTCTCGACCACCGGAATGCGGTGGCGCGCTGCGAAATCGGCCAGCGCCTGCTCAGCCCCGGAATGGACCACCCCACCGCCGCAGACGATCACCGGCGCCTTGGCCGCGCGGATCATCGCCGCCGCGCCCTCCAGCTCGGCCGCATCGGGGGCAGGGCGGCGGATGCGCCAGACGCGCGGCGCAAAGAACGCCTCGGGCCAATCATAGGCCTCGGCCTGCACGTCCTGGCAAAAGGCCAGGCAGACCGGCCCGCATTCGGCGGGATCGGTCATCACCCGCATCGCCCGCGGCAGCGCGGTCAGCAGATGCTCTGGCCGCGTGATGCGGTCAAAATACCGGACCACGGGGCGAAAGCAGTCATTCGCGCTGACCGTGCCGTCGCCGAAATCCTCGACCTGCTGCAGCACCGGGTCCGGCCTGCGGCTGGCATAGACATCCCCGGGGATCAGCAGCAGCGGCAGCCGGTTCACATGCGCCAGCGCGGCCGCCGTGACCATGTTCGTGGCCCCCGGACCGATGCTGGCCGTGACCGCCTGCGCCCGCCTGCGCCCGTGCCCCTTGGCGAACGCGATGGCGGCATGCGCCATGGTCTGCTCGTTCTGCCCCCGCCAGGTGGGCAGGGCGTCGCCTATCCCGTGCAGCGCCTGGCCCAGGCCCGCCACGTTGCCATGACCAAAGATCGCCCAGACTCCGTCGATGAACCGCTCGCCATCCTCGGTCATCTGCACCGACAGCCATCGCACAATCGCCTGCGCCGCGGTCAACCGCACCCTGTCACCCATCGCCCGCCCCTTCTTCTTCATAAAAATATCCCGCGGGGGAAATCCCGAAGGGATTGGGGGGCGCGAAGCCCCCGCCACCGCCCCCGGCAAGTCCCGCCCGCTCATGCGCCACCCTGCGCCGCAACCCGCGCACGGTCCCAGATCCCGCACAGCCGGGCATAGCGGTCTGCCATCGCGCAAACCGCATCCTCGTCGCCCGTGCGCCCGGCGAACCAGTCCCGCGCCACCGCGCCAAAGATCGTCCGCCCGACCGCAAAACCGCGCACCAGCGGAAAGCCCGCCGCGACGCCGAAACTCGCCTCCAGCTCCGCCTCGGGCGCGTCCAGGCCCAGGACGACGATGCCGCGGGTGTGGCGGTCATGCTCCTCGATGGCGGCGATGGCCTTGGACCAGGCGGCGGCGCTGGTCAGCGGCTCCAGCTTCCACCAGTCGGGAAAGATGCCCGCCGCATAGAACTGCCGGATCAGCACCGCGGTGGTGTCCTCATCCACCGGCCCGACCTTGGAGGGAATGATCTCCAGCAGAAAATCCAGCCCGTTCCGGCGTGCGGCGGTGAACAGGCGCCCCACGGTCGCCTCCTGCTCGGCCCGCAGGGCGGCATCGTCGTCGGGGTGGCAGAAGCACAGGACCTTCACGACCGTCTCGCGTGGCCATTCGGACAGGCCACCGCAATCGGCGCCCAGCTCCGGCTCCAGCGTCAGGGGCCGCGATCCGGGCCATTCGGCGGGCCGCCCGATCCACAGGCCGGTGCCGCTGGCCGCATGCAGCGCCGCGCGGCCGATGCGGTTGTCGCACAGGATCCCATGCCCTGGCTGCCCGTCCTGCACCCGCAATGCCGCGTCCAGGCACAGCCGCTTGAAGGCCGCGCCCTTGGCGGGCGTGTACCCCTCCAGGGCCTCCAACTGCATCCGGTGGTCAAAGGCGAACACCCGCATCGTGGACCAGTCGCCGCCCATGCGGCCCTGGCGGTTGGTGGCCCAATGCACCTGCTCCAGCGCCGCGTCGTTCCTCAGGTCGGGCTGCACCACGCCGCGATCCAGGAAAAAACGCAGCTCCTCAAGGCTGGGATAGGCGGGGGTGCAGCCGTGGCGGCTGACCGCAAAGGCCCCGCAGGCATTGGCGTATTCCAGCGCGCGCGGCCAGGGCTCGTCGTCCAGCCAGCCCTTCAGCAGGCCGGAAAAGAACCCGTCGCCCGCGCCCAGCACGTTGAAGACCTCGATGGGGAAACCCGGCCCCTGCTGGCCGCTGTCCCAACCGTCGATGGCACCCGCAAAGGCCACGGCACCCGCCGCACCCCGCTTGCAGACCAGCACCGCATCGCTCAGCGCGCGGACGGCGCGCAGGGCGTCCAGCGTGTCGGTGGTGCCGCCTGCGATGTGGAACTCTTCCTCGGTGCCGACGATCAGATCGAACAGGGGCAGCGTCGCCTGCAGCCGCGCCGTCACGGCGGCGCTTTCGACAAAGCGGCTCTCGCCCGCGCCATGGCCCGCCACGCCCCACAGATTGGGGCGATAGTCGATGTCCAGCGCCGTCCGCGCGCCATGCGCCCGCGCCAGTGTCAGGGCGCGCATCACCGCGGCCTCGGTTCGGGGGTTCGACAGATGCGTGCCGGTCGCCAGCACGCAGCGCGCGTCCGCGATCAGCGCCTCGTCGATGTCGCCCTCGGACAAGGCCATGTCGGCGCAGTTCTCACGATAGAAGATCAGCGGAAAGCTGTCCTCGTCGCGGATGCCCAGGATGACCAGCGCGGTCAGCCGCTCGGGGTCGGTGGCCACGCCGCGCACATCGACGCCCTCGCGGATCAGCTGTTCGCGGATGAAGCGCCCCATATGCTCGTCGCCCACCCGCGTGATCACGGCAGAGCGCAGCCCCAAGCGTGCCGTCCCGCAGGCGATGTTCGTCGGGCTGCCGCCGATATATTTGGCAAACGAGCCCATATCCTCCAGCCGCCCGCCGACCTGCTGGCCGTACAGGTCAACGCTGCTGCGTCCGATGGTGATCACGTCAAGCGTCTTCATGCGCCCTCCAGGGAAACGGGGCGACCGGCGCTGGCCGCCATGGCGTGGATGATCCGTTCGATCTGCAGGCCGGCGGCGAAATCGGGCCCGCAGGGGGTGCCGCCTTGGGTGGCGCGGATCAGGTCGCGGCATTCCACGACCTTCTGTTCGTTGAAGCCGAACCCATGCCCCGGTGCGGGGCAGAAGGCGGCGAAATCCGGCTGGTCCGGCCCGGTCAGGTGGCGGGTGAAGCCCGCCTCGCCCGCCCGGTGGACCCACAATTCGTTCATGTGCTCCTGGTCGAAGATCAGGGTGCCGTCGCTGCCGTGGATCTCCCATTGCAGGCGGCATTTGCGGCCCCGCGCCACGCGCGAGGTGGCAAACGACCCCTGCGCGCCGCTCGCGAAGCGGATCAGGGCCAGGGCGCTGTCCTCGTTCTCGACCGCGCGGGGGCCCTCGGGCGAGGGGCGCGTGGGAACGGCGATCTGGGTCATGGCGGTCAGCTCGGCCACGGGGCCCATCAGCGCGACCATGACGCTGGCCAGGTGGCAGCCCAGATCGCCAAGCGCGCCCAGACCGCCGCCCTGATGCGTCATCCGCCAGGACCAGGGCAGGGACGGGTCGGCCGAATAATCCTCGTCATAGACACCGCGGAACGCCAGGGGCGTGCCGATCACCCCATCCGCCACCATCGCGCGCGCCGCCTGAAAGGCCGGACTGCGCAGATAGTTATAGCCCAACAGCGTCACCTGACCGGGATGCGCGGCGGCCAGATCGGCCATCGCCTGCGCGTCGTCCAGGGTCAGCGCCATGGGCTTTTCCAGCCAGACATGCTTGCCCGCGCGCAGGGCCGCCTCGGCCATGGGGCGGTGCAACCCGTTGGGGGTGGTGATGCTGACCACATCGACGCCCGGGTCGGCGACCGCTGCCTGCCAGTCAGCCGTCGCGCGGGCAAAGCCCCAGGCACGGGCCAAATCGCCCGGCGCCGCGGCATCGGCCAGAACCTCCAGCCGCGGCGGCGTGCCGCCAAAGGCGGTCGCCACGTTGCGCCAGGCCATGGCGTGACACTTGCCCATGAAGCCGGTGCCGATCAGCGCGACGCCAAGCGCCATCAGATCGTCCCCCCCAGGCTGCCTTCCAGGGTCGCCAGCTCCTGCCCGCCGGCCATCAGGTCCTGCAATTCGGCGGCGTCGATCTCACCGCGATTGGCGGTGCCCAGGGTCTGGCCACGGTTCAGCACGGTAAAGCGGTCGCCCACCGCCAGCGCGTGGCGGACGTTGTGGCTGATGAAGACCACGCCCACGCCCTGCGACCGGACCCGCGCGATTGTGGCCAGCACGTTCGAGGTCTGGCGCACGCCAAGCGCGCTGGTCGGCTCGTCCAGGATCAGCACCTTGGCGCCGAAATGGACGGCCCGCGCGATGGCCACGGTCTGGCGTTCGCCGCCCGACAGCGTGCCCACGGCCTGATCGGGGGCGCGCAGGTTGATGCCCATCTGGCGCATCTTCTCCATCGTGATGCGGTTCGCGGTCTCGATGTCGAACCGCTTGATGAAACGGCCCACGGTCGGTTCGCGCCCCATGAAGAAGTTGCGCGTGACGCTCATCAGCGGGATCATGGCCAGGTCCTGAAAGACCGTGGCGATGCCTGCCTCCATCGCGTCGCGGGGGCTGGAGAACTCCATCGGGCGGCCCTCGAAGGTGATCGTCCCCTCGGTCGGTTTGTGGACGCCCGACATGGTCTTGATGAAGGTCGATTTCCCCGCGCCATTGTCGCCCAGCAGGCAGTGGCATTCGCCGGGGCGCACGTCGAAGGTGACGCCGTTCAGGGCGATCACATTGCCGAAATGTTTCTTGATGCCCTGCATCTGGATGATTGGATCAGACATCTCAGCGCTCCCCGGTCACGCGTTTGCGAATGACGTTGTTGAAGACCACCGCCAGCAGCAGCATGCCGCCCAGAAAGACCTGAAACCAGTCCTGGTCGAAGCCGGTATAGGTCAGTCCAATGGTGACCATGCCGAAGATGATCGCCCCGAAGAAGGCCCCGATAGCCGAGCCGTAGCCCCCGGTCAGCAGGCAGCCCCCGATGACGGCGGCGATGATCGCCTCGAATTCCTTCATGAAGCCGCGCCGCGCATCGGTCGAACCGGTGTCGATCACGGTGATGATGGCGACCAGCGCCGCCGCGCAGGCGGTCAGCATGAACAGCGAGATCTTGACCCGCCGCACCGGCACGCCGGAATTGCTGGCGGCGTTCTTGTCGCCGCCGGTGGCAAAGATCCAGTTGCCCGCGGGCGTGCGCAGCAGCACGAAGGTCGCGATCAGCGTGACCGCCACGAACCACAGGATCGACACCGGAATCCCCGGGACGGCGGGCGTCCCCGATGCCAGCTTGGCCGTCCAGCCCTGATCGGCCATCCAGCGGAACAGACCGCCGAAGGCATGGCCCGAAAAGAGCGGCGTCAGCCAGTCGGCCGCCACCGCGTCACGCACGCCGCGCAGCTGGGTCGCGCCGCCGGTAAAGACCTTCAGCCCGACCAGAGAGGCGCCGCGCAGGATGAACAGGAAGGCCAGCGTCACGATGAAGCTGGGCAGCCCGGTGCGCAGCACGATGGCGCCGTTGGCCGCCCCCACGAGTGCGGCGAAGCCCATGGTCAGCGGAATGGCCAGGATCAGCGGCAGGCCCATGTTCGCAACCAGCACGCCAAAGATCATGCCCGCAAAGGCCACCATCGAGCCGATGGACAGGTCGAACTCTCCGCCGATCATCAGCATGGCGGCGGCGATCGCCAGGATGCCCAGCTGGGCGGCGGGGGTCAGGAAATTCATGATGCCCGCCAGTGTGAACATCGATGGGCTGGCGGTGAACAGAAAGAAGATGGTGACTAGGATCACCCCGCCGATGGCCCCCAGTTCGGGCCGCTTCATCAGGCGCGTGGTGATGGATTCGGTCTTGATCCGTTCGTCCGCGGATGCGGCGGCTTGCGTGGCCATGGGTCGGTTCCCCTCTGCTGTCGGTCGGATGGGGCGGGCGCGGACGCCCGCCCGCAGCGGATCAGCGGATGCCCTGGGCGGACAGCTCGATCACCTGGCCCGCGGCCTCCTGCATCACCAGGTTCGGGCCCGAGGGCACGTCGCCGCCCGGCATCAGACCGTATTGTGCATGCAGCGCCAGAAAGGTGACCGGCAGATAGCCCTGCAGATACTGCTGCTGGTCGATGGCGAATGCGGCGCGGCCTTCGGACACGGCCTCCAGAAAGCCCGCCGACAGATCGAAGCTGGCGATCAGCACGTCATCGCGGCCAAGCGCCTGGACGGCAGCCACGGTCGGCTCTCCGACCAGGCTTGCGCCCAGGCCCAGGACGGTGTCCACCTCGGGGTCGGATTCCAGGGCGGCGCGGACACGGGCCTGCACCTCGGTCGGGTCGTTCTGGGTCGGGATCACGTTGACCGGGTTGCCGAAGCCCTCGGCAAAGCCCGCGCAGCGCTGATCCAGGCTGACGTTGCCGACCTCCTGGTTGACGCAGATGCCCTTGGTGCCGCCCAGCTCGGCCAGACGTTCGCCCGCGGCGACGCCCGCGTCATATTCCGACTGACCCACATGCAGCCGCGCGCCCAGATCGGCGGCGACATCGGCGCCCGAATTCATCGAGATGACGGGAATACCCGCCTCGACCGCGCGCCGGATCGAGGGCCCAAGCGCGTCGGGGTCGGGGATCGACACGACCAGGCCGTCGGGCTGCTGGTTGACGGCGGCGTCGATCAGCTGGCTCATGGCGACCATGTCAAAGATCTCGGGGGCGCGGAAATCCACGGTAGCGCCGGTATGCTCGCCCGCAAGGGCCGCACCGTTCTTGACGACCGACCAGAACGGGTCGTTCGCCTGACCATGGGCCACCACGATGATGTTCTGTGCCATCGCCGGAGCCGCCAGCGCCATCAGCGCCGCGACCGCGGCCGAAGCTGCATATCTGTTCATGTTCATCCCTCCCTGTGGGTTGTTGTCGCAACGGGGCGCGATGGCCCCGCCGTCGGTCCGGCATGCTCCCCTGCCGGATGTCGTGGGGCTGCGCTGCCGCTCCTCCGGCGGCGCCGCCCGTATTCCCGTCAGCCGGGCACCGGCACCGTCCGCCCGGTGCGCGCGGATTCGGTCGCGGCCTCGGCCATGGCCAGCGCCGCGATGCCGTCGGCCAGCGTGACCGGAACCGGCGCGCCGTCCAGGCAAGCGGCCAGGAACGCATCCCATTCCGCAGCATAGGCGGCCATGTAGCGTTCCAGGAAGAAATAGGTGGGCTTGCCCGACACGACGCCCGTCGCGGTGGACCGGACGACCGTGTTCTCCAGCATGTTGCCCGCCTGCAGCAGCCCGTCCGAGCCCAATAGCTCGACCCGCTGGTCATAGCCATAGACCGCGCGGCGGCTGTTCTTGATCACGGCGATGCGGCCATCGGCATAGGTCAGGGTGACCACGGCGGTATCCACATCGCCCGCCGCCCCGATCGCGGGGTCGACGATGCTGCTGCCCACGGCGTGGACCGATACAGGCCGGTCCTCCATGATGAAGTTCGTCATGTCGAAGTCGTGGATCATCATGTCCCGGAACAGCCCACCCGACACCTTGACGTAATCGACCGGCGGCGGCGCGGGGTCGAACGAGGTGATGGACAGCAGCTCGGGCCGCCCGATATCGCCTGCGCGCAGCGATGTCTTGAGCCCGGCGAAATTCGCGTCAAATCGGCGATTGAACCCGATCATCACCGGGACGCCCAGATCCTGGACGGACCGCAGGCAGGCCTGAGCGCGCTCCAGCGACAGATCGACGGGCTTTTCGCACAAGACCGCCTTGCCCGCACGGGCGGCGGCCTCGATCAGGTCGGAATGCGTGTCGGTCGAGGTGGCGATCAGCACCGCGTCGATGTCCGGATCGTTCAGGATCGCATCGGATGCGCGCGCCTCGGCGCCATGTCTGTCGGCCAGCGTCCGGGCGGCCTCCTGATGGACATCGGACACCGCCACCAGCTGCGAACGCATGTGGCCCGCGATGTTGACCGCGTGGACATGACCTATCCTACCCGCGCCCAGCAAACCGACTTTCAGCATCAAATCCCCCCGATCCGCGGCGCCTCACCCGTCCGCCTGATGAAAGAGATACATCGTTTGCACGCGTGTGCAAGATATTTTTGCACGCGCGTGCTTTTTGTGAGAGATCTGGCCGGTTGACACCTATGCTTGGCGGTATCAGACCGGACCGACATGACGAGGGAGGGGCCCCATGCCGAAATCCGACGGCTTCGAGAATGTGACCGCCGACGATGTCGCCGCGGCGACCGGCGTGTCGCGATGGACGGTCAACAGGGCCTTCAAGAAGGACGCCTCGATCTCGCCCAAGACGCGGGCCAAGGTCATGTCGGCCGCGCAGACGCTTGGCTATGTCCCCGATCTCAGCGCGGCGGCGCTGGCCTCCACGCGTTCGAACCTCGTGGCGCTGCTGGTCGACGATTTCACCAACCCGCACAAGCTGGTCATGATGGAGCGCCTGACCCGCGCGCTGCGCAGTCGGGGGTGGGACACGCTTCTGGTCAACACGCTGGACCGCGAGGACACGGCCCCCGCCTTGCTGAACGCCAGCCAGCGGCGGGTCGATGCGACGATCCTGATCGGGGTGCAGTTCGACGACGAGGTTCTGGCTGCGGCGCAGGGTGCGCGGCGGTTTCGAAAGCTGATCATCTTTGCGCGCAGCTCGTCGAACCCCGACACGATCTCGATCGCTGTCGACGATGAGGCCGCCACCCGAGAGATCGCCCAATACGTGGTGGGCAAGGGATATCAGCGCCCCCTCTATGTCGCGGGCCCGCGGACCGTCTCGGCGCATCTGCTGAGAAAGGAGACCTTTCAGGAGGTCTGGCACGGCACGTTCGGCGTCCTGCCCGAGACGGTGTCGGTGGATCGCTACGATTCGATCATGGCGGCCGAGGTCGCCTATGACACCCTGCGCGACCGCCCCGTCAGCGCCTTGCCCGATGTCATCGTCTGCGAGAATGACGCGCTGGCGCTTGGGGTCATCGACACGATCCGGCATCGCCTGCAATTGCGCATCCCCGACGATATCGCGGTGGTGGGCTTTGACGATGTGCCCGCCGCATCCAGTCCCAATTACAGACTGACCACCTATCGCCAGCCGCTGACCGACATGTCGAATTACCTGGTGGATGTGCTGGAGGGCCCCGACGCCACGAACCTGGACCGCAAGTTCATCGGCCGCCTGGTCATCCGGGAAAGCGCCTGAGCCCACCCGAACCGCAGTCCCCGCCCACTCTGCACTGCTGCCGTGATGTGCTACAGTTCGTGGAGGACCGGTTGCACGTCGCAGACCGACATGGCGATGTCCACGACATGGCGGTGATGGGTCAGATAGATTGCCTGCCCCCGTCCACCGATCGCCTCCATGACGCGGCAGGCGGCACTGGTGCGGTCCTCGTCAAAGGTCTCGAAGATGTCGTCGCAGAAGAACGGCAGCCTTGTGCCCTGGGACACCAGCTGTTCGTGCGCGGCCGCCCGCAGCGCCAGATACAGCTGAAAGCGCGTGCCCTTGGACATTTCGGCGGCACGCTTGCTGGCACCGTTCCGGTCGACCGCCAGCAGAATCTCGCTGTCCTTCTCGATCTGCGTGGTCAGGGACGGATAGGCGCCCTGCGTCAGGCTGGCAAAGCACTGCTCGGTGGCGGTCATCATGCCGCTGCGGTGGGTGTCCCGATAGCGCCGGATCGCATCCGAGGCCAGACGATGGCCCAGTGACAGTTCCAGATGCTGAAGGGCGGCCTCCTCCAGCTGCAGTTCCAGCGTCGCCCTGCGCTCGACCAGGGCGGCGATCTCGGCGTCGCCTCTGACCTGCGACAGGGCACGCTCTGCCGTGGTGCGGGCCTCGATCGCTTGCGTCAGCGTCGTCTCGGCATGCTCAAGGTCGGACCCGTTGCTGCGCAGCGCCGCCTCAACATCCGCCATCGACAGGCCCGCCAGCTGGTCGCGGGCGGCGGCGATGTCGGTCGCCCCCAGCTCTAGCAGAACGCTGCGCTGGCGGCTGACCAGCAGAGAGCGGTCGGCGATGGCCCGCTGTGTCCGGGCCGCGATCTGGCGCAGCAGGTCGATATCGGTCAGCGTCGCGGGATCGGGGAAGACCGCGGCGATCGCCGCGACCTCCTGATCGATGCCGCGCAGCCTGTCCTCGTTGCGGGCCCTCTCAGCCCGGGCCGCGTCGATATCCCGGTCCAGACCCTGGGCGGCGTCGCGGGTGACCCGCGCCTGATCCGCCAGGGTCTTCAACGCGGCATAGGTCTGCGCGGCCGTCGGCCGAAGCGTGATGCCTTGGGTCCGTGCCAGAGCCTCGACCGCGGCGGCGAACCGCGCCTGATCCGCCTGCATGGCGCTGATGCGTTGTTCGGCGGCAGCGCGGGCCACCTCGTGCTCGCGCAGGACGCGCAGCGGGTCCAGCGTGGTCATCAGGCAATCCGCCGAGACCAGCGCGCCCAGATGCGCGGCGACCAGCTGCTGCCATGCATCGCGGGCGGCACGTTCGGCGCCCTGGGCGGTGGCCAGCCGCGCCTGTCGTCCGGCCAGATCACGCTGTGCCTGGCGCAGCGTATCCTCGGCCTTGGCCCGCGTCTCGCGCTGCGCGCGATCCCTGTCCGCCACGGACCGCGCCGCATTCAGCGCGCTGCCAAGGTCGACCGGATCGACGGGCAAAAGCGCCGCCAGCTCGGCCCGCAGTGCCGCGCCGCGGTCCAGCACCGGACGGTTGGCATCCTCCGCCTCGCGCAGCGAGAGGGCGGCGTCCCGAGCCTGTTCGTGCCGTTCGACCCATGCCAGCCACTCCTGCGGCGACAGGTCATCCGCAAGGCCGATCTGCCTGGCCGCGTCCTTGACGGCCTCCTCGATCCGGGTGATCGCAGCCTCCAGGGCGTTGATCCTTTGGCTCCCCTGCGCGGCACGGGCCTCGGCCTCCGCGGCCGCCTGTTCGATCTGACGCAGCTGACCCAGCTCGCTGGCCTGCCCAAGCCGGGCTTCCGTCGCCGCGTCATGCCGCAGCAGGGCGTCCTGGAACGCAGCCGCCGTCCGCCCGTCCAACGCCGCCAGATGCTTGGCCCATTGCTCGTCGCGCGCGGCCCGCAGGGCCTTGGCATCGCTGTCGGACACGATGGTCCTGCTGCGGGTCAGAGCCTCGGCCTGCGCATGGCTGGCCGCGCGATCCGCAAGATGGTCGTCGCGCCGGGCGGTGGCCGCGCCCAGATCGGCGCGCAACGCGCGGTGACGGTCGACCCATTCCGATGCCGCGATCCGGGACGTGGGACAGTCCGGGATGCGGTCAAAGACCACGGTGCCATGCGCCAGCTCCGCCAGCGCCCGGGCCGCCCTGGCGCGTGCCGCACCCGTGGCCTGCAGCGCTGCGGCGTGTGCAGGGGCCAGGTCGTCCGCATGGAACCGCAGCAGGACATCGGCGATCCCGGGCGCGTCCTCCTGCGGGGGCAGGGAGGCCAGCGCCGCTTGGGCCGCATCCACCCTGTGCTGCAGCGCGACGGCCTCCCGTGCTTCCGCCGCCGCGTGGGCGATGGCCTCGCGCAGAGCCTCCCGGGTCTGATCGAGTGTCGCGATGACCCCTACCGACAGGACAAGGGACCGCGGGTCGGCCCCGGATGAGGCGACTCCAAGATCGTGGAGGGCCCGTGTCATGCCCGCCTCGGCGGCGCGCCGCTCGTCCAGGCGTCGGTCCAGGTCCAGATGCGCCCCGCGATCCCGTGCGGCCAGATCCTCCAGATCGTCCAGCGCCGTCGCAAGCGCGTCCAGGGCCGGGTCCACGGCCAGGCCACCCCGCCGTTCCGTCAATGCGGTCAGGTGCCTGGTCAAGCGGTCGACATTGTGCAGCGCCACGCCCCGATCGACGCTCAGCGTGGTCAGCCGCTCGGGGTCAAAGTCCAGCTGCGCGGGAAGGTCGGCGCAGGGCGCGATGGCGGCCTCAAGACCGGCGATCTCGGCCATCAACGGAAGGGCGCGTTTCTGTCCCTCGATTTTCGCGCGTCCGGCGTTCAGCATGTCCCGGGCATGGCGCGCGGCCTTTTCTGTGTCCTGCGCCCTGGTCAGGTCCTTCTTCAGGGCCTTCCACGCGCTGGCCGTGACATCGCGTTCCTTGATCTGCCCGTCCAGGTCGGCCAGATCGCGCCGCAGTTCGGCCATCCGCGTCGTCCGGCCCCGCCGCTTCCACAGCGCGTCGGCCTGGTCCCGGACCCCGTCCAGAACGCCGCTGAGATCGGCGACCCCCGCCGCGGCCGAGAACAGCAGTCGACCGATATCGCCCTGAGCGTTGGCGATCTCTTCTCCGCCGCTGACGATCGTGTCGTCATCCAGGCACAGAAGCCTGCGATAGTCGTCCTGCGACAGCCCGGCCAGATGCGCGGACAGCGCGGTTTCCGGCAGGGCCGTGCCCGTCTCATCGACCAGAGAGCCGCTGCGCTTGGGCAGGCGGGTGAGGTGCCGCGTCGCACCGCCGATCTCCAGCGTGGCCGAGACCTGCAGATTGCTGCGGGCGTGCTTGAAGGCATAATCCTCGCGCAGCGGAAAGCCGTAGAACAGCCGCAGCGCGGCCTCCATCGTGGTGGTCTTGCCCGCCTCGTTGGGCCCGTAGATGATGTGGAAATCAGGCCGATCGCCAGCGGGTCCGAAATCGAATGTGCGGTCGGTGAAATGGCCGAAACGCTCCAGGGACAGGCGCCGGATCCGCATCAGCCGACCGCCCCCTTCATGCGCGCCAGAACGCGGTTCGCGCCCGCCTGCGCCAGCCGGTCGGTCAGGTCGTCCCGCGCGGTGGCATCCGGCATCAGCCGGTCACGCAAGCCGGGCGGCAGGTCCTGCAGCACGGCATCGACCTCCTCCCTGGCGATGGCCGCGAAACCGGGCTCCGCGCGGATCTGCGCCATCATCGCCGCCAGTTCGTCGGCGGCACCGGCGGCCCCGTCGCCGGCATCGGGCAGTGCGATATCAAGCACCAGCTTGTCGATCCACAAATCGCCCTCTGCACGGGCCAGGTCTTCGACCCGTTCGGACCAGACATCGTGATCCCTCAGTATCTGCCAGTGGCGCAGCGTCCGGCCCGTCAGGGTCAGCCGGATCACCCCGGTCGCGGCGGAGGTTTCGCGGCGCAGCGCGGACATATGCCGGCGCAGCATCACGCGCAGGGCGTCGTCGCTGTCCGCATCGGTGACGTCCAGCGTGCTGTGGACGAACTCGACGATCGAGGTCCGCCGTTCGCTGACCGTGATCCGGCCCTGGACGATGGTCAGCAGAGTCACCGATTTCGGGCCGGCCTCTCCGATGTCGCGGCCCTGGGGGATGCCGGGCATGACAACCCATGGCGACTCGGAATGGATCTGACGCTTGTGGACATGCCCAAGCGCCCAGTAATCGAACCCCATCCCTGCCAGATCCGCCACGCTGCAGGGCGCATAGACGTCATGGCCCGCCGCCCCCGCCAGAGAGCTGTGCAGCATGGCGATGTTCACCGCATCCGGAACCGGCGCCTTGAAACGTGGCAGCAGGCTGTCGGGGGCGTGACGGTCCGCAAAGCTGACACCGTGGACCCAGACATCCTCGGCCAGCTGTTCGCGGCCGCCCCGGGCATCGAAGACATGCACATGGGACGGCAGGTCCAGCGTGCCGGTGATGGGGTTTTCGGCGTCGTGGTTGCCCTTGGTATAGAACACCCTGATCCCCGCATCGCCAAGCCGATCCAGCTCTCCCATCAGAAAGGCTCCGGTGCGCGCGCTCCGCTCGCGGCCGTCGAACAGGTCCCCCGCGATCAGCAGGGCCGCGACATCCTCGGCGATCGCCAGATCGACCAGGTGGCTGAAGGACGCCCGCGTGGCGGCGGCGACGGCATCACGCAGCGGGGCATTTCTCAGGGCAAGGGACCGCAGAGGAGAGTCCAGATGGATATCGGCAGTATGCAGTATTTTCGTCACTCTCGGCCCCTTTGCCCCGGATATGACTGAAACAGCGGTTCCACGTCAAAGCAACCCACGATTCCCGGGCAACCGCCCTGCGCGCGGATCCGGCTGCACCCTGCCTGCCTTCTGCGGATCAATGGTGGCCCTCACCGTCCGGGTCGGATCGACCGCGTGGAAAAGGTCCGGGCCCTGTCGCAGGCCGCGCCCTCCGGGCAACCGGTCGATCCGGACAGGATCGTGGGCGAGCGACTGCGGAAGCACGCCGCTGAACATGAAACTGTTCGTCGTCTTTCTGAGATGCGGACAAGCACACAGTAGTCCGCTCACCTTGTGCTCCATAATTCTGATTATCGATGATCTTTACTTTAGAGCGTTTTGCGGCTTTCCAGATTCAGGATACCCCTGTGGCTTGATCTGTGATTCCCTGCCTGCATGACAGGTGGAGGGATGATATGGGCAGACC
>NZ_MEES01000060.1:0-31483 GCF_001724535.1 Paracoccus sp. SCN 68-21
CCTGTCGGTGGTCTATCTGGCGAATTTCGCGGGCTCGCTGTGCCTGGCGGTGCTGGTGCTGTTGGCCGGCGTGCATCAGGGCGGCGACGGCGCCGTCGGTCGCGCCGCGCTGGATCTGGGGGTCACCAAGACCGACAAGTCGTTTGTCGCGCTGCTGGCCAGCGGGGTGCTGGCCAACATGCTGGTGTGTCTGGCCGTCTGGATGGCCCATGCGGGCCACACCGTGACGCAAAAGATCGTCGGCCTGCTGCTGCCCATCGCGGCCTTTGTGGCCGCGGGGTTGGAGCATTCGGTCGCCAACATGTATCTGCTGCCCTATGCCTATATGCTGCAATTCGTCATGGATCAGCCTGCGGTGATCGGCCTGGGCGGCGTGCTGCGCAACATCGTCGCGGCAACCCTGGGCAACCTGATCGGCGGCGGGTTCGTCGCCATTGCCTATGGCGCGGTGCATATCAAGCGATAGGGCCGTACGCCCCGGCGCCCGCATCAGGCGGGGGCCGCGACCTCGACCGCGTTGCGGGTGCGGGGCAGGGCGTGGGGCTGTTCGCGTTGCAGATAGTCCAGCAGCGCCTCGCGGATATGGCAGCGCAGATCAAAGGCGCGGCCCGCATTGGTGGCGTCGGCCAGGATGCGGATCTCGGCCTCGCGTTCGCGGAAATCGGTCACCTGCAGGGCAAAGACATCGCCCTTCCACAGCGGAGAGGCTCGGACCACGCGTTCGGCCTCGGCCCGCAGGGCGGTCGTGTCCACCGCGAAATCGACATAGAGAAGCACCACCCCGATCAGCGTCGCGTCACTGCGCGTCCAGTTCTGAAAGGGCTGCTCCATGAAATAGTTCAGCGGCACGATCATGCGCCGCCGGTCCCAGATGCGGACGACGACATAGGTCGCGGTGATTTCCTCGATATTGCCCCATTCGCCCTCGACGATCACGGCGTCGTCGATGCGGATGGGCTGGGTCAGCGCCAGCTGCAGCCCGGCAAAGACGTTGCGCAGCACCGGCTGCAGCGCAAAGCCCACGACGATGCCCGCAGCCCCCGCCGAGGCCAGCAGGCTGACACCGTATTGGCGCACGCCTTCGATGGTCATCAGCGCGGCACTGACGCCGATGACGACGATCACGGTCGTGCCCACGCGCTGCAGGATGCGGGCCTGGGTGACATGCTTGCGCGCCAGCAGGTTGTCCTCGACGTCGATGCGGAACCGGCGCAGGTGCAGCTGCATCCAGATCTCCAGCGCGGTCCTCAGCACCCATGTCGTGCAGGCGATGAAGGCGATCAGCAGCAGATGGCGCAGCACGCGCCCCTCCTCCCAGGGCAGGGGGACGGTGTTGGCGGCAAAGGACGCCGCCATGATCATCAGCTGAAGCTGCACCGGCCCGCGCGTGCGCGCCAGCAGCGGCCGCCAGAAGACCGTGTCGCGCACCAGCCGGGTCAGGGCCAGGCGATAGATGACAAAGCAGGCGACCCAGGAAAAGGCCAGGGCCAGCAGAAAGATGGCGGTCGTTTGGGTCCAGGGGGGCATCGTGTCTCCGAACGCGGCGACCGCACGGGGGCGGCCGGGGGGAACAGGCATGCGCCACACCCGGACAGGCGGTGGAACCGGACAGGCGTGGCGGTCGGACGGGCGGGCACGGGGGCCGGCACCACGGGGCCAACGGCGCAGGCGGGCGGTTGTTCCGCGAACCGCGCCCGGTCGGATCGTCCTGCCCGGATCGCAGGCAGGCGTCAGCCCGCGCAGCGGACCCGGATGCTGTCGTCGCTGAAGGCGCCGAAATCGATCTGGACATCGCCCGGCGCGGTGCGGCGCATTTCGCGGGCCAAGGCCGCGCGCAGGGCGCCGGTTCCCGTGTCGCCCGGCGCCTCGGTGCCTTGCAGGGCGGCGGTGCATCCGGCGCGGCCCTGGATGACCACCTGGGACGGCATGGAAAAGGCCACGTAATAGGTCGGGTCGAACACCCGGATCGTCACTGGAACCGCCCCCGCCACCGGCGCGGCCAGGCTGTGCAGACGGCGCGACACGATGCGGTCGCCCTCCAGCCCCATGGCGATGGGGCGGGGGGGCAGGGTGGGCACCGATCCGCCCGCCGCCGTGACGGCCAGCACGCCCCCCGCGACCGGGTCCCACGCGGCATCCTGGCGCTGCAGGCGGGACAGCTGATCGGCGGCAAAGCCGCCCGGTCCGGGCGTTCCGACCTCGGACAGCATCAGCAGGGAATACAGCTCGTCATAGGCCCAGCTTTCCTCGATGGCGGTCAGCCGCCCCTGGGCGTCATAGCGCAGCGTCAGCGCGGCATCGATGAACACATGCGGATGCGCGGCCGCCGCGCAGGGCAGCAGAAGGGCCAGAAGGGCAAGGCGGATCGACGGCATGGGCGGCCCTTTCTGGCTGGGATGGTCGCGGTCAGCATAGACCGGCGGGCGGGGCCGGGGCAAATCACCCTGCCATCAGCCGGGCGGCGGCACGGCCCGGTGGGGCAGAAAAGCCGCTCGCTGTCACGGGTTTGTTATGCGGCGGCCCTAACGTCCCGCCATCATCCACACCGCCCCTGAGGTTCCATGTCCGCCCCCATCACCGGTTTCGTCTCTCTCCTGGCGCTGGTCGCCGCCGTCCCGGCCCTGGCCGAGCCGCATTTCAACCGCATCGCGACCCTGCCCGTCACTGCCACCATGGCGGATGGCGACGATGTCGCGCGCGAATCCTCGGCCGAGATCATCTCGGCCTCCCAGGATGGGATGACGCTGGTCTATACCGACAGTCCGCTTGGGGTGATCGGGCTGATCGACATCACCGACCCGCATGCCCCGCGCGCATTGGGCCAGGTCGAGATGGGCGGAGAGCCGACGACCGCCGTCTTTGTGGGCGACAGGGTCTTTGCCGGAGTCAACACGTCGGACAGCTATACCGCCCCCTCGGGCAGGCTGGCGACGGTCGATCCGGCGACGATGGCGGTCGTGGCCGAATGCGATCTGGACGGACAGCCCGACGCGGTCGCCAAGGCCCCCGACGGCAGCTTTCTGGCCGTGGCCATCGAGAACGAGCGTGACGAGGATCTGGGCGACGGCGGCCTGCCGCAGATGCCCCCGGGCTTTGTCGTCAAGCTGCCGGTCGTGGACGGCGCGGTCGATTGCGCGGCCCTGCAGGTGATCGAGATGACCGGGCTGGCCGACATCCACCCCGAGGACCCCGAGCCGGAATTCGTGGACGTGAACGATGCCGGAGAGATCGTCGTCACCCTGCAGGAGAACAACCACATCGTGATCATCGGCGCCGACGGCACCGTCGCGTCGCATTTTTCGGCGGGCGAGGTCGCGCTTGACGGCATCGACACGGCCCGCGACGGCGCGCTGGATTTCACCGGCAGCAAGCCCGCCGCGCCGCGAGAGCCCGATGCCGTCAAGTGGATCGACGCCGATCACGTGGCCTTTGCCAATGAGGGCGACTGGAAGGGCGGCACGCGCGGCTGGTCGGTCTTTCACCGCGACGGGACCTTGGTCTGGGACGCGGGCAACAGCCTTGAGCAGGCCATTGCGGCGATCGGGCATTACCCCGAACACCGCAGCCACACCAAGGGCGCAGAGCCCGAGGGGATGGAGACCGGCACCTTCGGCGGCATCCCGATGGTCTTTGTCGCGGCCGAGCGTGCGTCGGTCATCGGGGTCTATGACGTCTCGGACGTGACCGCGCCGCGGCTGCATCAGCTGCTGCCCTCGGGGATCGGCCCCGAGGGGATCGTGGCCATCCCCGCGCGCAACCTGATCGCCAGCGCGAACGAATTCGACGGGCGTGCGGAAGGGGCGGCGGGCAGCCATGTGATGATCTATGAATGGCAGGACGCCCCCGCCGCCTATCCGATGATCACGGCCGAGGACGGGATTGGCTGGGGCGCATTGTCGGGCCTGGTCGCGGATGCCGACCGCCCGGGCATCCTCTATGCCGTGACCGACAGCGTCTATGCAATGGCGCCCGCGATCCTGACCATCGACGCCACGCAGACGCCCGCCCGCATCACCGAACGCCGCGTCGTGACCCGCATGGGCCAGCCCGCCCAGAAGCTGGACCTGGAGGGGATCGCCCTGGGGCCCGATGGCGGGTTCTGGCTGGCCTCGGAGGGGCGCGCCGACCGGCTGGTGCCGCATGCCGTCTATCGCGTCGATGCCGCGGGCGAGATCCAGGAGGAGATCGCCCTGCCCGCCGAACTGCTGGCGCATGAGACGCGCTTTGGCATCGAGGGCATCACCGTGCAGGGCGACGTTCTGTGGATGGCCGTGCAGCGCGAATGGGGCGACGACCCGGCGGGCATGGTCAAGTTGCTGGCCTATGACACCGCGACGCAAGGCTGGGGCGCGGTGCATTACCCGCTGGAGACCCCCGGTGATGGCGCCTGGATGGGCCTGTCCGAGATCACGCTGGACGGCGATTGGGCCTATGTCCTGGAACGCGACAACCAGATCGGCGACGCGGCCGCCACCAAGGCGCTGTATCGCGTGGCGCTGTCCGAGCTGGACCCCGCGCCGTTGGACGGTCCGCTGCCGGTGGTCACCAAGGCGCTGGTGCGCGACCTGATCCCCGATCTGGGCGCGCTGAACGGCTATGTCCAGGACAAGGTCGAGGGGTTCGCCATCGACGCGGATGGCACGGGCTGGGTCGTGACCGACAATGACGGCGTGCAGGACGCCTCGGGCGAGACGCTGTTCTGGTCGATCGGCGCGATGCGCTGACCCCGGCATGATCGCAGGCCCCGCCCTGACATAGGTCAAGGCGGGGCCGGTCCGGGTCTGTCATCGTCGCCCCTCAAGGTTCGCCTTCAGAAGGAGCAGACACATGACGGATATCCGTTTCGACTTTTGCGGCCGCACGGCCATCGTGACCGGCGCCGCATCGGGCATCGGCCGCGAGATCGCCCTGGAACTGGGGCGTTCGGGCGCGCGGGTCATCGTCAGCGACCTGCAGGACAGGGCCTGCCACGCTGTCGTCCAGCAGATCGAGGCCGCTGGGGGCACCGCCCGCGCCTTTGCCGCCGATGTTGCCGACGAGGCCGCGATGAAGGCCCTGGTCGCCTGCGCCGAGGCCGAGGGGGGCGGTCTGCACATGGCGGTCAACAATGCCGGGATCGGCGGTCCCAGCCTGCCCACCGGCGAATACCCTGCCGACGAGTGGCGGCGGGTGATCGACATCAACCTGAACGGCGTCTTCTACGGGATGCGCTGGCAGATCCCCGCGATGGAGCGGGCGGGCGGCGGGTCCATCGTCAACATGTCCTCGATCCTGGGGTCGGTGGGCTTTGCCAATGCCGCGCCCTATGTCGCGGCCAAGCACGCGCTGCTTGGCCTGACGCGGACGGCGGCCATGGAATACGCGGCCCGGGGGGTGCGGGTCAATGCCGTGGGCCCGGCCTTCATCGACACGCCGCTGCTGTCGGCCAACCTGTCGCCCGAGGCGCTGGCCGGTCTGGCCGCGCTGCATCCGATGGGGCGCATCGGCACCCCGGCCGAGGTGTCGGCGCTGACCTGCTTTCTGCTGTCGGACCGGGCCAGCTTTGTCACCGGCAGCTATCACCTGGTCGATGGCGGATATACCGCGCCATGACGGGCGGGCCGCTGGCAGGGGATCTGGACCCCTGGGCCATGCCCGCGGATGCGGTTCTGCAGGCGCTTGGGACAGATGATGCCGGGCTGAGCGCCGCTGAGGCCGCAGCCCGGCTGGAGCGCCACGGGCCGAACCGGCTGCCCGAACCGCCCCGCCCCTCGGCGCTGGCCCGGCTGGCGCGGCAATTCGCGAACCTGCTGATCGTGGTGCTGATCCTGGCGGCGGTAATCACGGCGCTGTTGGGTCACTGGGTCGATACGGGCGTGATCCTGGCGGTGGTGGTGGTGAACGGGGTCATCGGCTTTGTCCAGGAGGGGCGGGCCGAACAGGCGCTGGAGGCGCTGCGCGACATGCTGGCGCCGCGCGCGGCTGTCCTGCGCGACGGGGCGCGCCTGTCGGTGGACGCGGCGCATCTGGTGCCGGGCGACATCGTCCTGATCGAGGCGGGCGACCGCGTGCCCGCCGACCTGCGCCTGATCGCGGTGGCGAACCTGACCGCCGAGGAGGCGATGCTGACCGGTGAATCCCTGCCGGTGCGCAAGGGGCTGGTGCCGGTGGCTGTCGGCGCGCCGCTTGGCGATCGCGCGGCGATGGCGTTCAGCGGTACGATGATCGCTCAGGGCACCGGGACCGGCGTGGTCGTGGCCACGGGGGCGGCCACCCAGATCGGCCAGATCAGCCATATGATGCAGTCGGTCACCGTGCTGACCACGCCCCTGATCGCGCAGATGAGCCGCTTTGCCCGCGTCCTGACCGGGTTCGTGCTGGTCGTCGCGGCTCTGGTGCTGGCCTTTACCACGCTGCTGCGCGGCACCCCCTTTGCCGAGGCGTTCATCGTTGTCGTGGGCCTGATCGTCGCGGCCATCCCCGAGGGTCTGCCCGCGGTGCTGACCGTCACGCTGGCCATCGGCGTGCAGCGGATGGCCGGGCGGCACGCGATCATCCGCCGCCTGCCTTCGATCGAGACGCTTGGCGCGGTCTCGGTCATCTGTTCGGACAAGACTGGCACGCTGACCCGCAACGAGATGGTCGTGACCCGCATCGCCACCGCGCGCGGCGACGCCGATGTCGCGGGCGACGGATATACCCCCGAAGGCACGGTTGGCGGCGCCGATGACCCGGCCTGGCCCGCCCTTGGCCGGATCGCGGCGCTGTGCAACACCGCCCAGCTGCGCCACGACGGCACCTGGCGGGTCGAGGGCGACCCGATGGAGGGCGCGCTGCTGGCCTTGGCAGGCAAGCTGGGTGCCGACTGGCGCGACCGGCCCGCGCCCCGCGCCGCGATCCCCTTCGATGCGCGCTATCGCTATATGGCGGTGCTGGATCAGGGGATGATCCTGGCCAAGGGCGCCCCCGAGGCGCTGTTGGCGCGCTGTGACCGGGCGTTGGGCCGGGACGGCCCGCTGGACCGCCCCGCATGGGAGGACCGGGCCGAGGCCATCGCCCGTCAGGGCATGCGCGTGCTGGCGCTGGCGCACAAGCCGCATGACGCGGCAACGCTGGATCACGACGATCTGGACGGCGGGCTGGTGCTGGTCGGGCTGGTCGGCCTGATCGACCCGCCCCGCCCCGAGGCGATCGCCGCCGTGGCCGATTGCCGCCGCGCGGGCATCGCGGTCAAGATGATCACCGGCGATCATGCGGGCACCGCCGCCGCCATCGGCCGCCAGATCGGGCTGGCCCGCCCGGACCGGGTGCTGACCGGCGCCGATATCGACGCGCTGGACGACGATGCGCTGATGGGGGCGGCGGACCGCACCGACATCTTTGCCCGCACCAGCCCCGAACACAAGCTGCGGCTGGTCATGGCGCTGCAGGCGCCCGGCGCGGTCGTCGCGATGACCGGCGACGGGGTGAACGACGCGCCCGCGCTGAAACGCGCGGATGCGGGCATCGCGATGGGCCAGAAGGGATCGCAGGCCGCGCGCGAGGCCAGCGACCTGGTGCTGGCCGATGACAACTTCGCCTCGATCGCCGAGGCGGTGCGCCAGGGGCGCACGGTCTATGACAACCTCAAGAAGGTGATCGCCTTCCTGCTGCCCGTGAACGGCGGCGAAAGCATGAGCCTGATCGTCGCCGTCCTGTTCGGCCTGATCCTGCCGATCACCCCGCTGCAGATCCTGTGGGTCAACATGCTCAGCTCGGTCGCGCTGGCGATGGCCCTGGCCTTCGAGCCGCCAGAGCGCGGCGTGATGGCCCGCCCGCCGCGCCCCGCCCATGCGCCGATCCTGTCGCGCTTCGTGCTGTGGCGGGTGATGCTGGTGTCGGTCCTGTTCACCCTGGGGATCTTTGGCCAGTTCCAGGCGGCGATGGCCTGGGGCGCGGATCTGGACGTCGCGCGGACCATGGCGGTCAACACGCTGGTGGCGATGGAGGTGTTCTATCTGTTCTCGGTCCGCTACCGTCACGGCACGTCGGCCACGCTGCAGGGCGCGCGGGGCACGCCTGCGGTCCTGATCGCGCTGGCCGTGGTGGTGGCGTTGCAGGCGCTGCTGACCTATGCGCCGCCGCTGAGGACGCTGTTCGGCACCGCGCCCCTCGGCCTGGGCCAGCTGGCAGCCTGCGTGGGGGCCGGGGTGCTGCTGCTGGCCGTTCTGGAGATGGACAAACGCGCCGCCGCCTTGTGGCGGCGCAACCCGACAGGAGAATCCGCATGAAAGTCCTTGTGTTCAACGCCGGCAGCTCCAGCCTGAAGCTGGGCGTCTTTGATGACGAACGGCAGGTGTTCAAGGCGGGCTTTGACCGCTTCGGGCCTGACGGCTGCGATCTGACGGTGGCGGGGGCCCTGCGCCGAGCGCCGCAGACGGATCTGCGCGCGGCCATCGCGGCGGTGCCCGCGCTGTTGTCCGACCGGGGCGTCGCGGGCATCGCGGCGGTCGGTCACCGGCTGGCGCATGGCGGGACCGGGTTCACCGGCCCCGCGCGCATCGACGATGCGGCTGTGGCGCGCATCCACGCGCTGACCCCGCTGGCGCCGCTGCACAACCCGGCGATGCTGCGGGCGGTGCGGATGGCGCGCGATTTGTGGCCGGAGTTGCCGCAGGTCGCGGTCTTCGACACCAGCTTTCACCTGACCAATCCGGCGCGGGCGACGACCTATGCGGTCCCCGAGGCCTGGCGTCAGGCGGGCCTGCGGCGGTTCGGCTTTCACGGCACGTCCCACAAATACGTGGCCGAACGCGCGGCCGAGGCGCTTGGCCGCCCCGTGTCCGAGCTGCGCATCATCAGCTTGCATCTGGGCAACGGGGCCAGCGCCTGCGCGGTGCAATACGGGCGCAGCATCGACAGCTCGATGGGCATGACCCCGCTGGAGGGGCTGGTGATGGGCACGCGGTCGGGCGATATCGACCCCGGCGCCTTCGGCTTTTTGCAGCGGGAACTGGGCCTGGAGATCCCGCAGATCGAGGCCGCGCTCTATGCCGACAGCGGCCTGATGGCGCTGGCGGGCAGCGCCGACATGCGCGATGTCGAGGATCGGGCCGCGGCGGGCGATGCGGCGGCGCAGGGCGCGATCACCCTCTATGCCTATCGCGCGCGCAAGTATCTGGGGGCCTATGCGGCGGCGATGGGCGGGCTGGACGCGGTCGTCTTTACCGGCGGCATCGGAGAGAACTCGGCCACGATGCGGCGGCGGATCTGTGACGGGCTGGGCTTTCTGGGCCTGATCCTGGATGAGGATCTGAACCGCGCCCCGGACCTGTCCGATCAGGCCGCCCCGCAGATCCAGGGGCCCGGCAGCCGCGTCGCGGTCATCGTGACCGAGACCGCCGAACAGCGCATGATCGCGCGCGAGGTGCGCCGGCTGCTGGCCCGCCCGCCCGCCGTGCCGCGCCCCATTCCGGTGGCCGTGTCGGGACGTCATGTCCACCTGTCCGCGCCCGCGGTAAAGGCGCTGTTCGGCCCGGGCTATCGCTTGACCCCCGGCACGCCCCTGCGCCAGCCCGGCAACTGGGTCGCGCAGGAACGCCTGGTGCTGGAGGGGCCCAAGGGACGGCTGGAGCGGGTGGCGATTCTGGGCCCGCTGCGCGCGCGCACCCAGATCGAGGTGTCGCGCACCGACAGCTTTGCCTTGGGCGTGGACGCGCCGCTGCGGGACAGTGGCGCGCTGGACGGCACACCCTGCGTGCGGCTCATCGGTCCGGCGGGGCATCTGGACAGCGACGGGCTGATCGTCGTCGCGCGCCACATCCACACCAACCTTGAGGATGCGCGCGCCATGGGCCTGCAGGACGGCGCGTTGGTGCAGCTGCGCCTGGCAGACGGGTCGGCGCGCAGCCTGATCCTGGATCGCGTGCTGGTCCGCGTGGCCCCCGGCACCGTCACGGAACTGCATATCGACACCGACGAGGCCAATGCCGCAGGGATCGTCGGCGCGACCGAAGGCGCGCTGGTCGGAACGGCGCTGTCGGTGGATTGACCCCCGCCGCGGTTGCGCCAGAAAGGCCCTGTTGCCCGCGCGGGGTTTGATTTACGCTGCCCGGAACAGATCAGAACGACCCCAGAATACGGTTGCAGCAGCCCATGTCCCGCCCCACCATCCACGACGTCGCCCGCATTGCCGGTGTCAGCCTCTCGACCGTCGATCGGGTGCTGAACGACCGCGAGGGCGTGCGCCGCGCGACGCGGGCGCGGGTGGCCGAGGCCATGCAGCAACTGGGATACGAACGCAACATCGCCGCCGCCAATCTGGCACGCCGTCGCCAGTACCGCCTGCTGTTCGTCCTGCCTGCGGGGGGCAACAGCTTCATGCGCGGGCTGGAGCGCGAGATCGGGGCGCGCGCCGAGGCGTGGGAGTTCACGGCGATTTCCGTGACGACCGTTCCTCCGTTCGATGACGCGGCGCTGGCCGGGGCGCTGCAATCGATCGACCCGGCGCAGACGGATGGGGTGGCGGTGGTGGCCACGGATTCCGCGGCCGTGCGTGCGGCGCTGGCCGCCTTGCGCGACCGGGGCGTTGCGGTGGTGACGCTGGTATCGGACCTGCCATCGTCGCGGCGCCAGCATTTCGTCGGCATCGACAATGTGCAGGCCGGGCGCACCGCAGCCAGCCTTTTGGGGCGATTCTGCCGGGGACGGACGGGCAGTATCGTGACGGTCGCGGGGTCGATGCTGGTGCGCGACCACGCCGAACGCAGGCTTGGGTTCGAGCAGGTGCTGCGCCAGGAATTCCCCGATCAGCGCGTCCTGCCGCCGCTGGAGGGGTTCGACGACCAGGATATCGTGGCAGCCCAACTGGCCGAATTGCTGGCGCGGACACCGGATGTCGTCGGCATCTACAGCCTGGGCGCGGGGACGCGCGGGGTCGCGCGCGCCATGGCACAGGCGCGCCCGGATGCCCCTTCGATCGTGGTCCACGAGCTGACACCGCATTCCCGTCAGGCCCTGCTGGACGGCACCTTTGATGCCGTGATCCATCAGGACCCCGTGCGCGAGATATCGGTCGCGGTCAGCCTGCTGCAGTCGCTGATCGAGGGCGGGGCCATCGACCCCGAGGCCGCGCGCATCGGCATCGAGGTCTATCTGCGCGACAACCTTCCCTGAATGCAGCCCCGATTTCGGAAGCTGTTGCGTGGTGTCCTTGTTTGACGTACGTATGTCATCAATGGCGAATCTTCGTCAGAATAACGCCGGTTGAGGAGCTGGCGAGAGGGAGGACCACCATGACATATCCCACAGCGGCCCTGGCCGCCGCCCTTGCCATCGTCACCGGCCAGGCGGCCCTTGCCCAGACCGAGATCACCGTCCTGCGCGTGGCGGTGAATGACGAACAGCAGGCCTATCTGGAGCAGATCGCCGCCGATTTCGAGGCGCAGAACGAGGGCGTGACCGTCACCTTCGAATATGTCGCGAACGAGGCCTACAAGCAGCGCCTGCCGACATTGCTGCAATCGAACGCACGGCCCGACATCTTTTACAGCTGGGGCGGCCAGACCGTCGTCGAGCAGGTCGAGGCCGGTTTCCTGCAGCCCATCGACGCCCTGCTGCCCGAGGGCTTTGCCGACACCATCCCCGATGCCGGGTTGCAGGCCTATTCCGTGGACGGCCAGCTATACGGCCTGCCGCAATACGCGACCGAGGTCGTGTTCTGGACCAACACCGCGCTGACCCAGCAGGCGGGCGTGGACATCGCGGCCATTGCCACCTGGGACGATTTTTTGGAGGCCGTGCAGACGCTGAAGGATGCGGGCGTCACGCCCATCGTGGCGGGCGGACAGGACAAATGGCCGCTGCATTTCTACTGGAGCTATCTGGCGCTGCGCGAGGGCGGCCCCGCGGTCGTCACCGACGCCATGGCCGGCGAGAACGGCGGCTTCGAGGCCGAGCCCTTCATGGCCGCCGGCCGCCAGTTCCAGCGCCTGACCGAGCTGGAGCCGTTCCAGCCCGGCTACATCAGCACCACCTATGAGACCGCCAGCGGCATGTTCGCGGACGGGGCGGGGGCGTTCCACCTGATGGGCGATTGGGACTATCTGCCGATGCGCGAACGCTCGACCAGCGGCGAGGGGTTGCCCGACGACCAGCTGGCGATCCTCAGCTTTCCGGCCATCGCCGACCCGGTGACCGAGGGCGGCGCCGATGCCACGCTTGGCGGCATCAATGGTTGGGCCGTGACCAACAGCGCCGAACCCGAGGCGGTCGAGTTCCTGGCCTTCATGATGAACGCCGAGAACCAGCGCGAGGCCGGGCGGCAGGAGCTGTTCATCCCCATCGCCGAAGGCAGCGCCGACCAGATGCAGAACCCGTTCTACATCCAGGTGGCCGATCACATCGCGGCCAGCAGCTATCACCAGATCTTCCTGGATCAGTTCCTGGGCGCCTCGGTCGGGGCCACCATCAACGACATCTCGGCCGATCTGGCGCAGGGGGTCATCACCCCCGAGGCCGCCGCGGCGCAGGTCCAGGAATCCTGGGACTTTCGCTGACCCCCTGATGGCGGGCGCCGCACAGCCCGCCATCTGACCCCCCAACCGACAGGCCCCGACCAACGGGCCCCAACGAACAGGAGCGTGGCATGACCACCGCCGCCGACAGGCGAATGCCTGCCTCTGTCCGCATGCGCCGTGCCCTGACCAACGGGCGCGTGACCGCGGTGCTGATCATGCTGCCCCCGGCGCTGATCCTGTTCACGGTCTTCGTGATGCTGCCTCTGGGTGAATCCGCCTGGTATTCGTTCTTCAACTGGAACGGCTATGGCGCGCCCAGCAATTTCGTCGGGCTGGAGAATTACGACCGCATCCTGAACCATTCGGTATTCCACATCGCGGTGGGCAACACGGTCAAGATCGTCGTCATCTCGCTGATCGTGCAGATGCCGCTGGCGATGCTGCTGGCGCTGCTGATCTATAAAAAGACGCCCACCAATGCGGTGTTCCGGCTGATCTTCTTCCTGCCCTATATCCTGGCCGAGGTCGCCGCCGGCCTGATCTGGTCCTTTATCTTTGACGGCAATTACGGCGTCACCGCGTCCATCGCGGGGGGGCTGGGAATGGGCAACGTGTTCATCCTATCGGACCCGGACTGGGCCTTCGCCGCGATCATGACAGTGATCGTGTGGAAATATTTCGGCTTTCACATGATGATCTATATCGCCGCCCTGCAGAGCGTGCCCCAGGACCAGATCGAGGCCGCCCGGATCGAGGGCGCCCGCCGCCTGCAGGTCATCCGCTATGTCCAGATCCCGGCGATCAAGCCCGCGATCATTGTCAGCGCCTTCTTTGCCATCATCGGCGCGCTGCAGGTGTTTGACGTCATCATTCCGCTGACCAATGGCGGGCCGTCGAACCAGACCCATACCATCGTGACCTACCTTTATACCTTCGGGCTGACCCGCCTGAACATCGGCTTTGGCAGCGCGGTTGGCGTGATCCTGTTCGTGGGCGCCGTCACGGTCGCGCTGTTCTATCAGCGCCTCTTCATGAAGAGGGCACAGGGATGACCCGCGGACATCTGACGCGCAACCTGATCCGCCTGGCGTTCCTGTGCATCGTGGCCAGCTTTGTTCTGGCGCCGATGCTGGCCACCGTGCTGGGCGGGTTCAAGACCAACGCCGAGATCCGCACCAACGCGCTTGGCCTGCCCGCGCTGTGGGACACACAGTTCTATGGCGCGATCATGTCGGACCCGGCCTTCTGGCGTTATCTGGGCAATTCGCTGGTGATCTCCATCGGCTCGGTTGTGCTGACGCTGATCGTGGGCGCGGCGGCGGCCTATGTCTTTGCGCAGATCACCTTCTTCGGCTCACGCATGCTGTTCTCCTATGTGCTGCTGGGGCTGATGTTCCCCTTTGCCACCGCGATCCTGCCGCTGTTCATCAAGGTCCGCGACATCGGCCTGCTGGACACCTATTGGGCGGTGATCCTGCCACAAACGGCCTTCAGCCTGTCGCTGGCGATCCTGCTGTTTCGCACCTTCTTTGCCCAGCTGCCCAAGGAGCTGTTCGAGGCCGCCTATATCGACGGCTGCGGTTATGTGCGGTTCTTCTGGCGCTTCACGCTGCCTTTGTCGGCGCCGATCCTGGCGACGGTCGGCACCTTTGTCTTTGTCCAAAGCTGGAACAACTTCCTGCTGCCGCTGGTGGTGCTGAACTCGCGTGATGTCTTCACCTGGCCCCTTGGGATGATGCAGTTCCGGGGCGAATACGTGACGCAGTGGAACCTGACGCTGGCCTTCGTGACGCTGACGATCCTGCCCGCGATCGTCTTTTTCCTCGCCGCCCAGAAATACATCGTCGCCGGCCTGACCGGTGGCGCCGTCAAAGGATGACGCCATGACCCTGATCCAGAACCCGATCCTGCCCGGTTTCAACCCCGACCCCTCGATCGTCCGGGTGGGCGACGATTACTACATCGCGACCTCGACCTTTGAATGGTATCCGGGCGTGCAGATCCACCATTCGCGCGACCTGGCGCACTGGCGGCTGGTCACCCGCCCGCTCGACCGGGCGGCGCAGCTGGACCTGCGCGGCGATCCCGACAGCGGCGGGGTCTGGGCGCCCTGCCTGACCCATGCGGACGGGCTGTTCTGGCTGATCTATACCGACGTCAAGCGCCGCGACGGCGCGTGGAAGGACAGCCACAACTATCTGGTCACCGCGCCGTCCATCGAGGGGCCGTGGTCGGACCCGGTCTATCTGAACTCGTCCGGGTTCGATCCGTCGCTGTTCCATGACGCGGACGGGCGCAAATGGCTGCTGAACATGATCTGGGACCACAACCAGACGGGCGGAGACCGCTTTGGCGGCATCGTCATGCAGGAATATTCGGTCGAGGATCGCGCGCTGGTCGGCCCCGTCCACAACATCTATCGCGGCACCGATCTGAAACTGACCGAGGGGCCGCATCTCTACCGTCGCGACGGCTGGTATTACCTGCTGACCGCCGAGGGCGGCACCGGCTATGACCACGCCGTCACCATGGCCCGGTCGCGCGACCTGTTCGGCCCGTACGAGACCGACCCCGCCAAGCATATCCTGACCGCGCGCGGCACCGACGGGCTGCTGCAGCGCACCGGCCACGCCGATATCGTCGAGACGCAGGACGGTCAGGTCTACATGGTGCATCTGTGCTCGCGTCCGCTGCCGGAAACGCGGGCGCTGCCGGTGGGTCAGGGCGGCATCCATGCCGATGACGTCCGCCGATCCCCCCTGGGGCGCGAAACCGCGATCCAGAAGCTGATCTGGGACGAGGGGCAGTTCCCCCGCCTGGCCCATGGTGGCAATGCGCCCGCCGACACCGCCCCCTGCGATCTGCCCGACCATCCGTTCGACCCCGAGCCCGCGCTGACGCGGTTCGATGGCGACCGCCTGCCGCCCGCGTTCCAATGGCTGCGCACGCCGCATCCCGACAGGCTGTTCTCGATGACCGCGCGCCCTGACGCGCTGCGCCTGTTCGGGCGGGAATCGCCGGGGTCGCAATTCGACCACGCGCTGGTCGCGCGCCGCCAGACGCATCTGTCCTTTGTGGCGGAAACCGAAATCGACATGACCCCCGGCGACTATCAGCATTTCGCGGGCCTGATCGCCTGGTATGGCCGGTTCAAGTTCCACTATCTGGCCATCACCGCGACCGAGGACGGCACGCGGGTGCTGACCGTCTACAGCTGCGCCGCCGACTGGCCCGATGCCCGCGTGACCTATCCGATCACGCCGATCCCGCTGCCCGATGGCCCCGTGCATCTGGGCTGCGACGTGGAGGGCGCGTCGCTGCGCTTCCGCTATCGCACCGATGACGACTGGACCGATCTGGGCATCGTGCTGGACCAATCCGCGATCTCGGACGAGGCGGGGAACGGGCCGGGCAACAACTTCACCGGCGCCTTCGTGGGGGTCTGCGCGCATGACACCGCGGGGCGCGGACGGCATGCGGATGTGCTGTCCTTCCGCTACGAGGGGCGCGATCATGGCTGAGGTGCGGCTGGAGAGCATCAGCAAATCATTCGGCGGGCTGACCGTGCTGCCCGATCTGGACCTGACCGTCCCCGAGGGGTCGTTCACCGTGCTGGTCGGCCCCTCGGGCTGCGGCAAGTCCACGCTGCTGCGCATCATCTCGGGGCTGGAGATGCCCACGGCGGGGACGGTCCGCATCGGCGGTCAGGACGTCACCTTTGACGAGCCGTCCAAACGCGGCATCTCGATGGTGTTTCAGTCCTATGCGCTTTATCCGCACATGACGGTCGCGCAGAACATCGATTTCGGCCTGCGCCTGGCCAAGGTTCCGGCTGCGGAACGCCAGACCCGCGTGGCCGAGGCCGCCCGCATCCTGGCCCTGACCGATTATCTGGACCGCAAGCCCAGCCAGCTGTCGGGCGGCCAGCGTCAGCGCGTGGCCATCGGGCGGTCCATCGTGCGCCAGCCCAAGGTGTTCCTGTTCGACGAACCTCTGTCGAACCTGGACGCCGCCCTGCGCACCCAGATGCGGGTGGAACTGGCGCAGCTGCACCAGTCGCTGGACGCCACGATGATCTATGTCACCCATGACCAGGTCGAGGCGATGACCCTGGCCGACCAGATCGTCGTGATGAACGCAGGCCGGATCGAGCAGGTGGGCGCGCCCATGGACCTCTATGACCGCCCGCAGACCGCGTTCGTGGCGGGGTTCATCGGATCGCCCAAGATGAACCTGCTGCCGGGCACGGCCATCGGACGCGACGACGTGGCGACGATGGGCATCCGCCCCGAACATATCGCTGTGTCGGACGATACGGGATACTGGCCCGCCACCGCCCAGGTCGTCGAGACGCTTGGCGCCGATACGGTCGTGCACGCCCATGTCGCGGGCACGGGCGACGTCACCGTCCGCCTGCCCGGCGACCGCCGCCTGCGCGCGGGCGAAACGCTGTTCCTGACCCCCGAACGCCGGCACCTGCATCTGTTCGACGCAGACGGCCAACGCATGCAGGACCCGGCATGACCCCCGAGGGCATCGGCATCATCGGCTGCGGCGTGATCAGCGACATCTATCTGCGGAACGCCGCGCGGTTTCCGCAGCTGGCCCTGCGCGCGGTGGCCGACCTGCGCCCCGACGCGGCGCAGGTGAAGGCGCAGGACCATGGCATCGACGCGCTGACGCCCGACGCGCTGCTGGCGCGCGACGATATCGATATCGTGGTCAGCCTGACCGTGCCCGCCGCCCATCTGGAGGTCGGGCTGGCCGCCCTGCGCGCGGGCAAGCATGTCTATTCCGAAAAGCCCCTCGCCGTTAATATGGCTCAGGCGCGGCAACTGGCCGACATGGCCGGCGCGCGGGGCCTGCGCATCGGCTGTGCGCCCGACACCTTTCTGGGGGGCGGGCATCAGACCGCACGCGCCCTGGTCGATGCGGGCGCCATCGGGCGGCCCGTCGCAGGCACGGCCACGCTGATGCTGGCGGGGCACGAACGCTGGCACCCCAACCCCGATTTCTACTATCAGGGGCCGGGGGCGGGGCCACTGTTCGACATGGGGCCCTATTACATCACCGCGATGGTGAACCTGCTGGGCCCGGTACGACAGGTCAGCGCCATGGCGGCGCGCGCCCATGACAGCCGCATCATCGCCACCGGACCGCGCGCGGGGCAGCCCGTCACTGTTGACGCGCAGACCCATGTGGTGGGGGTGCTGGGCTTTGCCTCGGGCGCGCTGGTCCAGGTCGTGACCAGCTTTGACGTGCGCGCCCATACGCACAGCCCGCTGGAACTGTACGGCACCGACGCCTCGCTGCTGATCCCCGATCCGAACCGCTTTGACGGGACGGTGATGCTGTCCGGTGCCGACGGCTGGCAGGCGCAGCCCATGACCCACGCGCATGGTGACGACAATCATCGCGGCCTTGGGCTGGCCGACATGGCGCAGGCCATCGCCGATGACCGCCCGCATCGCGCCAGCGGCGACCTGGCGCTGCATGTCCTCGACGTGATCGAAACCCTGCTGGAGGCCGCCCGCACGGGCCGCACCTTGACCCTGTCCACGGATTGCGCGCGCCCTGACGCGCTGCCACCCCTGACAGCCGCACCGGAGGCCGCATGACCAAAACCGCACTGATCTTCTGGGGAGGATGGGAGGGGCACGAGCCCCAGGCCTGCGCCGACCGTGTGACACAGATGCTGACCCAGGACGGGTTTCAGGTCGACAGCCAGCCCGGAACCGATGTCCTGGCCCAAGGCGATCTGGGCCGGTTCGACCTGATCGTCCCGATGATGACCCAGGCCCAGATCGACCCCGAGGCGCTGGCCAACCTGATCGCCGCCATCCAGGCCGGGACCGGGCTTGCGGGCTTTCACGGCGGCATGGGCGACACGTTCCGCGCCCAGCCCGCGTATCAGTTCATGACCGGCGGTCAGTGGGTGGCGCATCCCGGCGACCTTCTGGATTACCGCGTGCAGATCACCGCGCCCGATGACCCGATCATGCAGGGCGTGGGGGATTTCGACTACCACTCGGAACAGTACTACCTGCATGTCGATCCGGGGATCGATGTGCTGGCGACCACCACATTCGACGGCACGCATGCCCCCTGGACCAAGGGAACGGCAATGCCGGTGGTGTGGAAACACCGCTTTGGCGCCGGGCGGGTCTTTTATTCCGCACTGGGCCACAACGCCGCCGAACTGGACCATCCGCAGGCGCAGACCATCCTGCGGCGCGGGCTGACTTGGGCTGCGCGCTGACCGAAAACCGAAAGCCGAGGGACCAAACATGACCGGTTATTTCAAGGATATCGCCCCCATCCGCTATGCCGGACCGGACAGCGACGACGAATTCGCCTATCGCCATTACGACCCCGATCAGGTCGTCATGGGTAAGCGGATGGAGGACCACCTGCGCTTGGCCGTCGCCTATTGGCACAGCTTGGCCTATGAGGGCGCGGACCCCTTCGGCGGGCGCACCTATGATCGCCCGTGGTATGGCGACGACATGGCCGCCGCGCGGGCCAAGGCCGATGCCGCCTTCGATCTGTTCGCCATTCTGGGCCAGCCGTTCTTCTGTTTCCACGACGCCGATGTGCGCCCTGAAGGCGCGACCTTCGCCGAAAGCCGCCGCAATCTGGACGAGATCTGCGACATCTTTGGGGCCAAGATGGAGCAGACCGGCACCAAGCTGCTGTGGGGCACGGCCAACATGTTCAGCCACCGTCGCTGGATGGCCGGTGCCGCGACCAATCCCGACCCCGAGGTGTTCGCCTATGCCGCGGCCTGCGTGAAGGCCTGCATGGATGTCACCCACCGTCTGGACGGCCAGAACTACGTGCTGTGGGGTGGCCGCGAGGGGTATGAGACACTGCTGAACACCGATCTGGGGCGCGAGGCCGAACAGGCGGGGCGGTTCCTGACCAAGGTCGTGGAATACAAACACAAGATCGGCTTCAAGGGCGCGATCCTGATCGAACCCAAGCCCCAGGAACCCGCCAAGCATCAGTATGATTTCGACGTGGCGACGGTCTATGGTTTCCTCAAGCGGTTCGGGTTGGAGAACGAGGTCAAGCTGAACATCGAACAGGGGCACGCGATCCTGGCCGGGCATTCATTCGAGCATGAGCTGGCGCTGGCGGCTTCGCTGGACATGCTGGGGTCGATCGACATGAACCGCAACGACTATCAGTCGGGCTGGGACACCGACCAGTTCCCCAACAACGTCCCCGAGACCGCGCTGGCCTATTACGAGGTGCTGCGCGCGGGCGGGTTCACCACCGGCGGCACCAATTTCGACGCCCGCGTGCGGCGCCAGTCGCTGGACCCCGAGGATCTGGTGCTGGCCCATGTCGGCGCCATCGACGTCTGCGCGCGCGGCCTGAAGGCCGCAGCCGCCATGCTGGAGGATGGCGGGCTGGAGCGGATGCGCGCCCTGCGCTATGCCGGGTGGGACCGCCCCGAGGCGCAGGCCATGCTGGATCAGCCGCTGGACCGCATCGCCGCCCGGGTCGAGGAGCGCGACCTGGACCCGCAGCCCGTGTCGGGCGGGCAGGAGCGGCTGGAGAACTGGGTCAACCGCTTTGTCTGACCCCAGGCTGCGCCGGGACCGGGGGTTCCGGCGCGACCCTTGGCGCGCGGCGCAGCACGATCAGGCCTGATGCGACAATCAGCGCCGCGCCCAGCATCATCCCCGGCGCGGGGATGTCGCCAAAGACCAGGAACCCCAGCACCGCGCCCCAGACCAGCAGCGAATATTGCAGCGGCGCCACGACGGACGCATCGGCCAGCTTCAGCGCCCGCGTGACCAGCATATGCGCGGCGGTCGCCACCACGCCCAGCACGAACAACAGCGCCAGATCACCTGACGACTGCACCGGCTGCCAGTCGAACGGCGCCAGCAGCAGCCCGGCCCCCGCCGCCGCCGCCAGCTGGAACAGCACCAGATCGCGGTCCGGCGTCTCGCGCAGCGACCGGCCCAGCACCATGATTGCGGCAAAGGCCGCTGTCCCCAGCAGCGCGAAGACCACACCCGGCCCCGAGACCTGCAGGCTTGGCGCCAGCAGGATCAACACCCCGGCAAAACCCACAGCGACCGCCGCCCAGGTTCGCGCCCCCACCCGTTCGCCCAGAAGCAGCGGAGAGATCGCGACCACATAGATGGGCGCCGCCATCCAGAAGGCCATCACATCCGCCAGCGGCATATGCGACACCGCCAGATAGAAGCAAAACACCTCGGCCGTGGCACAGATCGCGCGCAGGGCCTGCAGGCGCGGGCGGGGCGCCGCGCGGATGCGCGCGACCACCCGGCCCCCGCGCAGCAGCAACGGCGCCATCAGCAGCCCCGCCGCCAGCGACCGCAGCAGGATCACCTGCGCCACCCCGTAATCGGCCACCAGCCATTTGCCGATCGCGTCATTGCCCGCGAATGCCGCCATGCCGAGCAGCATCAGCAGGGCGCCCGCCCTGTTGCCGGTCATGCCGGACCCCCTGTCATGAAACGGGCGCGCGATCCCGCGCGCCCGTGGCCCTTACTGGCCGCGCAGATCGGCCAGGATGGCCTGCACCTGATCGACCACATCCTCGCCGATGGCGGCACGGTGCGTTTCATAGACGACCTGCGATTTCTCCAGCATCTCCTCCTGCGCGGCGACGGACAGGGTGTTGAACTGCAGGCCTGCCGCCTCCATCCGGGCCAGAGATTCCAGGTTCAGCTCCTGGATGGCGGCGCGTTCGACGTCGCGCCCGACGGTCGCGCAATCGCGCAGGGCCTGCTGTTCCTCGGGGGAATAGCTGTTGAAGATCGCCTTGGAGAACAGGAACAGGAAGGGCGTATAGGCGTGGCGCGTCTCGCTGATATAGGACTGCACCTCGTAGAATTTAGAGGTATCGATGGTGACATACGGGTTTTCCTGCGCATCGATGGCGCGCGTCTCCAGCGCCGAGAACACCTCTCCGAAGGACATCGGCGTGGCATTGGCGCCGAAGTTGGAAAATGTATCCAGGAAGATGTTGTTCTGCATCACCCGGACCTTCATGCCCTGGAAATCCTCCCAGGTCTCGATAGGGCGCTGAGAGTTGGACATGTTGCGGAAACCGTTTTCCCAATAGCCCAGATTGACCAGCCCGACCTCGTCCAGCTTTGCGTCCAGCATCTCGCCGAACTCGCCGTCCATGACGGCATAGGCCTCCTCAGGCGTGCGGAACAGGAAGGGCAGGTCAAACACGCCAAGCGCCGGGATCATTCCCACCAGCGGCGAGGATGAGGTCACGACCGCCTCCTGCAGGCCCGACCGGACGGCCTGCGTGGCCTGCAGATCGCCGCCAAGCGCGCCGCCCCAGAACCCCTGCATGGTCATGGAACTGCCCGTCGCCTCGTTCAGGCATTCCTGCATCGCGGCCATGCCGGTGGCTACGGGGTGATCCTCGTTGATGCCGTTCGAGACGCGGAACGTACGCTCTTGGAACTGGGCCAGGGCGGGGGTTGCGACCGCAAGGGCCGTGGTCAGGCACAGGGCCGTTTTCAGAATGGTCATGGTGTCTCCTCCCTCAGGAATTGTCGTCAGTAAAACCAGCGTGCCGGAACAATCACGATGCTGGGGAATGCCACCAGCAGCAGGATCACCAGAATATGTGCGATCAGGAACGGCCAGACGCCCCGGATCACCTTGCCAAGCGGCACCCGCCCCACGCCGCTGACCACGTTCAGCACCACGCCCACCGGCGGCGTCAGCAGCCCGACGCAACAGTTCATGATGAACATGACCCCGAAATAGACCGGGTCGATCCCCGCCTTGATGACAATGGGCATCAGCACCGGCGTCAGGATCAGGATCGTGGGCGTCAGGTCCAGCGCGGTGCCGACCACAAGGATCAGCAGCATGATGACCAGCATCAGCAGCTTGGGGTTCTCGATCAGCGGCGCGATATAGCCCGCGATCTCGTTGGGGATGTTGGCCGCGGTGATCAGCCACGCGGACACCAGCGCCGCGCAGACCAGAAACATGATCGCCGCCGTGGTGCGCCCCGCTGCGATCAGCACGCTCAGCAGGTCGCGGGGCTTCAACTCGCGATAGACGACCATGCCAACGAACAACGCATAGAAGGCGGCCACGACCGCCGCCTCGGTCGGGGTCACGACGCCCATGCGGATGCCGCCCAGGATGATGACCGGCATGCCCAACGCCCAGGCCGCCCGGCCGATCGACCGGCGACGCTCGGTCCAGGGTGCGCGTGGCAGGGTTTGCACGTTGTCGCGGCCCGCCACGATCATCCAGGTGATGACCAGCGACACCCCCATCAGCAGGCCCGGCACGATGCCCGCCATGAACAGCTGGCTGATCGACACGTTTGCGGCGACGCCAAAGATGATGAAGGCCATCGACGGCGGGATGACCGGCGCGATCACGCCCCCCGCCGCGATCAGACCGGCGGATCGCGGCACGTTATAGCCCGCCCGCGCCATCATCGGGATCAGGATCGCCGCCAGCGCCGCCGTATCCGCCGCAGCCGACCCCGAGATCGAGGCCATGATGACCGCCGCGATGATCGCCACCAGCCCCAGCCCGCCTCGGATATGACCGACGAAGGTGATCGCGAATTCGATGATGCGCTTGGACAACCCGCCCGCGTTCATCAGCTCTCCGGCCAGGATGAAGAAGGGGATCGCCAGAAGGGTGAAGGTATCCGCGCCGATCAGCATGTTCTGGGCAATGATCTGGGTGTTGAACATGCCCATGAAGGACATCAGGATCACGCCGCAGAAGATCAGCGCGAATGCCACCGGTACGCCAAGCGACATGGCCCCGATCAGCGAGACGATAAAGACCAGCAGCGTCATTCGGCACGGTCCCCCGCCTTGGCCCGCGCGGGGCTGTCATAGAGATCGTCCATCTCTCCGCCGAAACCGCGCAGCTCGGCTTCGGTGATGCGGCCGGTGGCCAGGCGGAACAGGCGCTCGATCGTGATGATGATGATGCCCGCGCCGGTGAACAGGCCGATGCCATAGACCCAGGCCATCGACAGGCCGGACACCGGTGCGCTCATGCTGGCATTGATGGGCAGCTGCTTCCAGGTGCCGTGCATCAGCACGCCCGCGCAGCCCAGGATGATCAGGTCCGATATGCCCATCAGCACCCGGCGCCCGCGCGGGCCGAACTGGGCCACGACCGTCTCCATCCCCATATGCTGGCGGTGGTGATAGACGACGACCGCGCCGATGAAGGTCAGCCAGACGAAGGCAAAACGCGACAGCTCGTCCGACAGCGGCAGGCCGGAATTCATCGTGTAGCGCATGACGACGTTGACGAAGACCATCAGCGCCATCGACCCCAGCAGAGCCGCCAGCAGCACGTCCAGAAAGCCGAAGAAGAACCGCGACAGCCGGGACATGGTCTCAGATCCTCTCGGCCAGACCGCGCCGGGTCAGGTTGCGCATCAGCGCCCCTGTGCCGAATGTCCATTCCGGGCAGCGGTCGGTCCGCTCGACCCAGTTCACCAGGCGGCCGAGGCGGGGCGAGGCGATCTCGACCCGGTCGCCGGTCTCGTGGGTGAAGCCCTGGCCGGGGGCGCGGCGGTCCTTGACCGGGGCGAACATGGTGCCCAGGAACAGCACCGCCCCGTCGGGATATTGATGCGACCGGTTCAGCAGTTGTGCTGCCAGATCGGACGGTGTGCGGCTGATCGCGGCCATCGGGCTGTCGCCGGTCATCTGGAACCCGTCCTGCCCCTCGACCCGCAGGGATACGGTGGCCTGTTCCAGATCGCCCTGGGTGAAGCCGTCGTCGAACAGCCGGATGAACGGCCCAAGCGCGCAGGAGGCATTGTTGTCCTTGGCCTTGCCCAGCAGCAGGGCGGACCGCCCCTCGACATCGCGCAGGTTCACGTCATTGCCAAGCGTCGCGCCCAGGATCGCGCCGTCCGAGCGGATGACCAGCACCACCTCGGGTTCCGGGTTGTTCCAGTCCGAGATGGGGTGGATGCCCACCAGATCGCCGCAGCCCACGGCGGACATGGGCTGCGCCTTGGTGAAAATCTCGGCGTCGGGGCCGATGCCTACCTCCAGATATTGCGACCACAGGTCCATCTGCTGCAGCAGCGCCTTGACGGAAGCGGCCTTGTCGGACCCGGCCGCCACCCCGCGCAGGCTGTCGCCGATGACCGGGGCCAGGCGCGCGCGGATCTCGGTGGCACGGGCGCTGTCGCCGCGGGCCTGCTCCTCGATCACGCGCTCCAGCATGCTGTCGGCAAAGGTGACGCCTGCGGCCTTGATCGCCTGAAGGTCCACCGGCGCCAGCAGGCGTCCCGCGCGGCCATCCAGAAACGCGTCCAGCCCGCCCAGATCGGGCAGATCGGCGGCCAGCGCGGCATGCAGGTCCGACCGCTCCAGAAGCCCCGACATCGTGGCCGCGACGCCGGTCAGGTCCAGCACCCGACCCGCGCGGATCACGACCGGGCAGGGGCCGCCGCGGTCATCGGACCAGACGCGCCCCACCAGCGTCGCGCGGTCGGCGTCGTCAGGCAGGATCGCGTCGGCGCGCAAGGATCGTGGTGATGTCATCGCAGGTCCCTCCGGAAGATGCGACGCCCCCACGCCGCGTTGTCCTTAGATGTCAGACAACACGATGACCCTAGCCGCGCGTGAACCGGCCTGTCCACAGATTTGTCGTCCGAGCGTCAAAGATAGAACTCCACCCGCAGGGCGATGCGTTCGGCAGAGCCGGCCATATGCGCGCGCATCGCGGCCCGCGCGCGGACCGGGTCGCGCGCGGCGATGGCATCGCGCACGGCGGTGTGTTCCCGTTCGACGATGGCCACGATCTCTTCCAGGCGGATGCGTTCGCGCGACCGCACGATGGTCTGCAGGATGCGGTCGGACACGGCGCCCAAAAACTGCACGAAGTAATCGTTGCCGGTGGCGGCCGCGATGATCCGGTGGAATTCCAGATCCGCCAGAATGCCGTCATCCGCGGTGTCGTCGGTGACCCGCATCCGGGCCAGGGCCGCATCCATCTGGCGCAGATGCTCCGGGCCGTGACCGGCGGCGGCCAGACCCGCCGCCTCGATCTCCAGCGGCACGCGCAGCTGGAACAGGTCGCGAAACGCATGCCCGTCGCTGTCGGCGCGGTCGTCCAGGCGGATGTGCCGCGTGGGCCGGTCGATGACAAAGGCGCCGACGCCCTGGCGCGTCTCGATCATGCCCTCGTTGCGCAGCTGGGCGATCGCCTCGCGGATGACGGTGCGGCTGACGCCGAAGCTGCGCGACATGGCGTTTTCGGTCGGCAGCCGGTCGCCCGGTTTCAGGTCGCCCTGCTGGATCTGGCGGGCGAATTGCGCCGCGATCCGGGCGGGCAGATGTTGGGTCCGCAGGATCTGCGTCGGTGCGTCCTGCATGGCCTAACCCTTCACGGGATCGAACTGACATCCCGGGTTCATGATCCGCCCCGGGTCGACGGCCTGCTTGATTGCCTCCAGCAGGCTGCGCTGCGGGGCGGGCAGGCGCGCCTCGAAATCGGCCTTTTTCAGGCGCCCGATGCCATGTTCGGCGCTGATCGAGCCGCCGAATCGATCCAGGACCTGATGCAGAATGCCCTTGGCCCGCGATATCTGGTCATCGACGCTATCCGGCCCAAGCGCATGATCAGGCAGCACATTCAGATGCACATTGCCATCGCCCACATGGCCATAGGACACGCAGGTGCAGCCGGGCAGCTGCGCGGTCACGGCGGCCTCGACCTCGGCCACGAACTGGGCCAGCCGCGACAGAGGAACCGAGACGTCGCTGCGCAGATGCTTGCCGCGCCGGGCCTGCCCCTCGTTCATGCCCTCGCGCACCGCCCACAGGGCCGCGGCCTGCGCCTGCGATTGGGCGGCAACCCCGTCCAGCGCCAGCCCATCGGCAAACACCCCCTCCAGGAAGCGCGCCATCAGATCGTCGATATCGACCAGCCCCGATCCGGAAATCTCGATCAGCGCATAGGCCGGATGCGTGTCGGCCATCGGCAGGGTCAGGTCAGGCCGCGCCTCGCGCGCCAGGGTAAAGGCCAGCGGCGGCATGAACTCGAACGCCGACATCAGGTCGCAGCATTCGCGCCGCGCGCGACGATAGAGGGTGATGGCATCCTCCAGCCGGGGCAGGGCCACCAGCGCGGTCGCCACCCGGTCGGGCGCGGGCGTCAGCTTGACCGCGACGGCGGTGATGATGCCAAGCGTGCCCTCGGCCCCGATGAACAGCTGCTTCAGGTCGATGCCGCGATTGTCCTTGCGCAGCCCCGACAGCAGGTCCAGCACCCGGCCATCGGGCAGCACCACCTCCAGCCCCAGCACCAGCTCCCGCGTCATGCCATAGCGCAGCACGTTCACGCCCCCCGCATTGGTCGAGACATTGCCCCCGATCCGGCACGACCCCTGCGCACCAAGGGTCAGGGGAAAGAACAGCCCCTCGGCGGCTGCGGCCTGTTTCAGATCGTGCAGGATCGTCCCCGCCTCGACCACAGCCGAGAAATTGTCGGCGTCCAGCGCGCGGATGCGGGTCATCCGCTCCAGCGACAGCACGACTTGGCCGGTATCGGGCATCGCGCCCAGCACCAGCCCGGTATTGCCCCCCTGCGGCACGATCCCAAGATCCAGCGCCGCCGCGGCCCGCACGCAGTCCTGCACCTGCGCGGTGTCGCGCGGGCGCAGCACCGCCAGCGCCGCGCCCTGCGCATCGCCGAACCAATCGCGGCAATAGGGGGCCGTGTCCGGGCCGGTCAGCACCATGTCGGCGCCCAGCATCCGGGTCAGCCGGTCCGCGTCGGTTTCAGCGATCGTGTGCATCGGGGTTCTCTCTTGGCTTGCAGTCGGCAGGTTATCAGACAATCATACCAGTCCGAGGGGGCGTCGTCCATGACGGGGGGAACATGCACATTCTGATCACCGGCGCTGCCGGGATGCTGGGCCGCAAGCTGGCCGAACGGGTGGCCCGTGACGGTGGGCTGGGCGGCCGACCGGTCACGGCGATGACGCTGATCGACGTGGTGGCGCCGACCGCGCCTGACGGGTTCGGGGGAACCGTCACCTGCCTCGATCTGGATCTGGCCGCGCCCGACGCCGCCACGCGGCTGATCGACGCGCGCCCCGACGTGATCTTTCACCTGGCCGCCATCGTCTCGGGCGAGGCCGAGGCGGATTTCGCCAAGGGCTATGCCATCAACCTGGACAGCACCCGCGCCCTGTTCGAGGCGATCCGCCTGGCCAGGGCCGACTACCACCCGCGCGTGGTGTTCGCCTCCTCCATCGCGGTGGTCGGCGCGCCCCTGCCCGACGCGATCCCGGATGATTTTCACACGACGCCGCTGACCAGCTATGGCACGCAAAAGGCCATCTGCGAGCTGCTGCTATCGGATTACACCCGGCGCGGGTTCCTGGACGGCATCGGCATCCGCCTGCCTACGATCTGCATCCGCCCCGGCCCGCCGAACAAGGCGGCGTCGGGGTTCTTTTCCAACATCCTGCGCGAACCTCTGGTGGGGCGCCCCGCGATCCTGCCGGTGCCCGACACGATCCGGCACTGGCATACCTCGCCGCGCTCAGCGGTGGGGTTCATGATCCATGCGGCGACGATGGATTTGGCGGCGGTCGGCCCACGGCGCAACCTGTCGATGCCCGGCCTGTCCGCCACCGTGGCCGACCAGATCGAGGCTCTGCGCCGTGTCGCGGGCGACGCGGCCGTGGCCCTGATCCGGCGCGAACCGGACGCGGCCATCACCGCCATGTGCGAAGGCTGGGCCCCGGGGTTCCAGGCCACGCGCGCCCGCGCCCTGGGCTTTACCGCCGAGGACAGTTTTGACGCCATCATCCGCGCGCATATCGACGACGAACTGGGGGGACGCCTGTGACCAAGATCGCATTTCTGGGGACCGGCCTGATGGGCGCGCCGATGGTGCGCCGCCTGCTGGGCGCGGGCCATGCCGTGACCGTCTGGAACCGCGCGGGTGACAAGGCCCGCGCCCTGCAGGAAGGTGGCGCACAGGTGGCGGACGACCCGGCGCAGGCCGTGGCGGGCGCGCGCATCGTCTTTACCATGCTGTCGGACGGACCCGCCGTGGCGCAGGTGTTGTTCGACCGCGGGGTGGCGGCCGCGATGGACCGGGGGGCGGTGCTGATCGACACCTCGTCGATCGCACCGGATCTGGCGCGCGATCACGCGCGACGGCTGGCGCAGCTGGGGGTCGACCACGTGGACTGCCCCGTCTCGGGCGGGGTGGTCGGCGCGCAGGAGGGGTCGCTGGCGCTGATGGCCGGGGGCGATGCGGCGGTGATCGCCCGGATCGCAGATGTGATGGCCCCCCTGGGGCGGCTGACCCATGTCGGCCCGTCCGGCGCGGGCCAGGTCTGCAAGCTGGCCAACCAGCAGATCGTCGCCGTGACCATCGGCGCCGTGGCCGAGGCGATGATGCTGGTCGAGGCCGGGGGCGCCGACCGCGCCCGGTTCCGCGACGCGATCCGGGGCGGTTTCGCCGAAAGCCGCATCCTGGAGCTGCACGGAGGCCGCATGGTCCGGCGCGATTTCGCCCCCGGCGGGCTGTCGCGCCTGCAACTGAAGGATCTGGATTCCGTCACCGACCTGGCCACCGCCACCGGCCTGACCCTGCCCCTGACGCAGGCGGTTCGCGCGGCATTCGCCGATTTCGTGGCCGCAGGCCATGGCGAGGTCGACCACAGCGGGTTGCTGCTGCACCTTGAGGCGATGAACGGCACGGGGGCCGCATCATGACCGCCCCGCGTCGCCTGCGATCACAGGACTGGTTCGACAATCCTGATCATGCCGACATGACCGCGCTGTATCTGGAGCGGTTCATGAACTATGGCACCACGCCGGAGGAGCTGCGATCGGGCCGCCCGATCATCGGCATCGCGCAATCGGGCAGCGACCTGAACCCCTGCAACCGCCACCATCTGGATCTGGCGAAACGGGTCCGCGACGGCATCCGCGACGCCGGCGGCATCGCCATCGAATTCCCCAGCCATCCCCTGTTCGAGAATTGCAAACGCCCCACCGCCGCGCTGGACCGCAACCTGGCCTATCTGGGTCTGGTCGAGCTGCTGTACGGCTATCCCTTTGACGGGGTGGTGCTGACGACGGGCTGCGACAAGACCACGCCATCGGCCATCATGGCGGCGGCAACGGTGGACATCCCGGCCATCGTGCTGTCGGGTGGCCCGATGCTGGATGGCTGGCACGAGGGGCATCTGGTCGGCTCGGGCACGGTCATCTGGCAATCGCGCCGCAAGCTGTCCGCCGGAGAGATCACCCGCGACGAATTCCTGCAATCGGCCTTGGACAGCGCGCCGTCGATCGGGCATTGCAACACCATGGGCACGGCGTCCACCATGAACGCCATCGCCGAGGCCCTGGGCATGTCGCTGACCGGCTGCGCGGCGATCCCCGCCGCCTATCGCGAACGTGGCCAGATCGCCTATCGTACAGGCCTGCGCGCGGTCGAGCTTGTGCGCGAGGATATCCGCCCCTCGCAGATCCTGACGCGGGCGGCGTTCCTGAACGCGATCCGGGTCAATTCGGCCATCGGTGGCTCGACCAATGCGCAGCCGCATCTGATGGCGATGGCCCGTCATGCAGGCGCCGACCTGCGCCCCGAGGATTGGCAGGCGCATGGCTATGACGTGCCGCTGCTGGCCAATGTCCAGCCCGCCGGTGCCTGGCTGGGTGAGCGGTTCCACCGCGCGGGCGGCGTGCCCGCCGTGATGTGGGAGCTGCTGCAGGCGGGGGTGCTGGACGGCGATTGCCCCACCGTGACCGGCCTGACCATGGCCCGGAACCTGGAGGGCCGCGAAAGCACGGACCGCGAGGTGATCAAGCCCTATGACGCGCCGATGATGGCGCGGGCGGGGTTTCTGGTTCTGCGTGGCAACCTGTTCGATTTCGCGATCATGAAGACCAGCGCCATATCCGACGATTTTCGCGCCCGCTATCTGTCTCAGCCGGGGCAAGAGAACATCTTCGACGCGACGGCCTTCGTCTTTGACGGATCGGCCGATTACCACGCCCGCATCAACGACCCCGCGCTGCCGATCGACGCGGATTCGATCCTGGTGATCCGGGGCGCCGGTCCTCTGGGCTGGCCGGGTGCCGCCGAGGTGGTGAACATGCAGCCGCCCGACCGCCTGATCCAGGCGGGCATCCGCAGCCTTCCCACCCTGGGCGACGGCCGGCAATCGGGCACCGCCGACAGCCCGTCCATTCTGAACGCCTCGCCCGAAAGCGCGGCGGGTGGGGGGCTGGCCTGGCTGCGCACCGGCGACTGCATCCGCATCGACCTGAACCAGGGGCGATGCGACATGCTGGTGGACGAGGCCGAGATCGCGCGCCGCAAGGCCGACGGCATCCCCGCCACCCCCGCATCCGCGACGCCCTGGCAGCGGATCTATCGCGACACTGTCACGCAGCTGTCCGAAGGCGCCACGATCCGCGACGCCGAGGATTTCACCCGCATCTCATCGACCCTGCCTCGCCACAATCACTAACCCAATGCGCTGCCCGGCCGCACCCATGACCGCCTGGCCGCATTGTGGCGAGAGGGCTGCGGCTCGGCTTTCGCGGGAGAAATCGCGGTTCCGGTCGCGGATGGCCGATACGCGCTTATGTCTGCTCTCGTTCGGCTGGCCTCGGAGCTGCCCTCTGACGGACCCAGTTACGGTGCCCATCAACCAGATATCGCAAAACGTCTGCGGATCATGCAGCGAGGTCACGCCGAGCGGCAAATGCAGGGTGATACGGTCACAGCTCACCGCGCTTTGCTTATCCAACGGTGTCAACCGGTCCGAAGACAGGACCGACAGCGTTTGCGCCGCTACGAAACACTGGCCACCTTTCGAGGTGTCGCTGAACAAAGCCGTATGCCTGCTATCAAATTAAAGCGTTTCTGCAAAAACCGGAATCATGGGATTCCCAAAGGGGTCTGCTTGTGATTCATCCTCCCAGAAAGGATGAATCATGTCAGCACCTTTA